>CAJXOW010000046.1 GCA_913057825.1 uncultured Balneolaceae bacterium
AGTAGTGAAAGGAGATTCGCTGGACTTGCATTTTTACCTGTTTGAAGATGAAATTGCAACTATAAGTGAAGTCTCTTTTCAGGGTAACACCAAGACACACGATGATGTGGTACGCCGTACCCTTCGCACCATACCGGGCAACAAGTACAGCCGCCAGGCTGTAATGCGGACGCTCCGTGAACTGGGAACGCTCGGGTATTTCAAAAAAGAGAAAATTCGCCCCAACCTGAATCCCAACCAGCAGGAGCGAACTGTTGATATCCATTATCAACTGGAGGAAGCAACCAGTACAGATAACTTTGAGTTTTCCGGCGGTTTCGGAGGGCGTGGTATTGGTATTATCTTGTCTGCACGAGTTAACTTTAATAACTTTTCCACCCAGAATATTTTTGACGCCTCTGCCTGGTCGCCGCTGCCTTCGGGCGACGGACAGAAACTTACACTGGGTGTTCAGGTCACCGGCGGCGGTTTTCAAAGCTACAATTTCGGCTTCCAGGAGCCTTGGCTGATGGGGTATCCAACCTCCTTCGGTATAAACGGTTCATACGACATCCTGAATTACCGTGGAAGCAGTCAGAAGAACGAGTTGTTATCCGCTAGTGTATCGTTGGGTAAGCAACTCAAATGGCCCGATGACTATTTTAGTGTTCGGACGATACTGAACTATCAACTCTTTGACATTGCCGGCAGTAGCCGGTTCCTGGCCGAAGGAACATCCAATATCGTGAGTCTTAAAGGGGTGTTGGAACGGAACTCGCTCGACAATTTTATTTCGCCCAATCGAGGATCGAAGTTTTCTGTTTCAGCTGAAGTCGCTCCGCCCATCGCCCGATTTTCACAGTTTTATAAACTGACTTCCAAATACCAGCATCATACGCCCCTTTGGGGAGACCTGGTCCTTACCAACGAGGTGCAATACGGGTACTATGGTTATCTCGGTCCGAATCAGCAAAGCAGCTTTAAAAAGTACTTGCTTGGAGGTACGGAAATTCAGCAACGGCAAAGTTTTGTGAATGATAACATCGATCTCCGAGGATTTCCGGGCGGTAACAACGGTTCCATATCCCCTTATGTAGATGGTCAGCATGTTGGAGGTCGGGTTTATAGTAAATATACGCTCGAAATGCGGTATCCGGCGGTTAATAACAAACAGGTTCGCTTGATCCCCTATGCCTTTATGGATGCAGGTAATGCGTTTTTGAATTTTAACCGATTTGATCCCTTTGAAGTAAAACGGGCAGCCGGTTTTGGAGCGCGTGTTTTCATGCCGATTCTCGGATTGGTTGACTTAAGTTATGGTTACCGTCTCGACGGTATTCCAGGGACCTCCGTGGACGCTGGACAGTGGGAGTTCCTGTTCAATATCGGGGCACCATTCAAATAACAGATAACAAGCGGATTGATTTATGTTTTATAAAAAAAATGCATCCTGCCAGACAATCTGGCTGCGTTTCAGCGTTTTGGTATTGATATGGCTGGTACCTTTTGCAGCGACGACGGCGCAAGATCAAAAACTGGGTTATGTGAATACTGATAAGATATTACAGGAGATGCCGGAGTATGAAGGGGTCCAGAAAACCTTGCAAAAGTTAAGCCAGGAGTGGCGAAATCATCTCAAGGAGTTGGATAAGGAAATTGAAAATATGCGTAAAGAGTTTGAAGCTAAGGAGATTCTCTTTACAGAAGAAGTCCGTAAGCAAAAGAAGCAACAGATCCAGGCAAAAATAAACCAGCGGGAAAATTATCTCGATCAAAAGTTCGGTTCCGACGGGGATTATTTTCAAAAGCAGAAGGAATTACTTGAACCTATCCAACGAAAGGTTATGGAAGCGGTCAATAAAGTCGCACAAAACAAGGGTTTTGATTATGTATTCGACCGTGCCGGCGATGTCAGCATAATGTATGCCCGCGAACAATGGAATATAAATGAAGACGTTTTAATAGAGCTTGGCATTAATACCGATCAGGATCAAAATTGATAAGAAAGTCCGTTAAATTTAAATTAGCAATTATTATATAAGCCTATGAACTTAAAAAGAGTTATGCGTTCTTGTATCACAACCATGATTGTTTTGATGGCCGTCGTGGTATTGCCGGCCCAGGGACAGATGAAGGTCGGGTATATGAATCCGCAGACAGTTCTGGATACCTTGCCGGCTAAAAAACAGGTTGAATCGCAGCTAAATGAATATATAGAGGAAAAAAGAGGTCAACTCGAGCAACAGACGATCGCTTTCCAAAAGCAGATTGCTCAATTGCAGCAACAGGCCCAAAATGCTTCAGATGCTCAAAAGCAAGCACTGCAGGACAGTGCCAATGCAATGAATCAGCGCTTGCAGAATTTCCGGACTCAAATTCAACAACAGATACAGCGAAGACGAGCCAAACTGCTTCGGCCTATTTATACCAGGATTGATCAAGCAATACAAACGGTAGCTGAACGCAACAATTTGGAGTTTGTACTTAATGAGAAAACTGGTACTGGGCAGCATATCGTGTATTATGCAGACGCACGGCAAAAGAACATCACGGACGAGGTAATACAAGAACTATTATCGAATAACTAAATAAGATAACTGGTAATCATTAGAAAAATCTCTATTATTATGAATAAACGAGGCATAATATTGGTATTGGGTTTAGTGGCAACCTTGTTAGGGAGTCCACTGGTTCAGCCGGCAACTGCTCAAGGTTCAGGGTCAGAATCAGATATAAAGATCGGTTACGTAGATCCTCAGGCTATCCTGAGTAAAATGCCGGAGATGAAGGCGGTCCAACAAAAACTGCGCAATTTCGCCGAGCGTAAACAGCAGGAATTGCAGCAAAAGCAGCAAAGTTTTCAACAGCAACTCGAACAATTCCAGGACAAGTCGGCGGTCATTTCTGAGCAAGCTAAAAAGGAACAACAGCAGAAACTGGGTGAAATGAATTCTCAGCTACAGCAGTTCCAAACGCAGATTCAACAGGAAATTCAAAAGAAGCAGCAGGAATTAATGGAACCGGTTTATGGGCAGATCGAAAAGGCCATCGATGCGGTAGCTTCACGACAGGATTTGAGCTACGTTCTCAATACTACCACAACCAATGGGGATGTAATCATTTTGTATGCATCGGACAGTGCCAAAGAGAAGTATGACATTACCGACCAGGTAATGAGAGAGCTCGGTATCTGACCTGCTATTCAGGAGCTTTTAAAGGATCGGCGCAAACACTCAAGAAGTCTGTCGGATAAATATCATCGAACCCGTTTGCGCCGGTTGCGAATATAATCGGCGAAAATATACTCCCCAAGATTGTCCAGGCTGGCATAGTACGCACGCCCCTTATTGGCTTCTGTAAGTTCTTCTACAAAATTTTGAAGGTAGGGATCGCGCGCTACCATAAAAGTCGTAATATCAATCTGATTTCGACGACATTTTACAGCTTCATCCAAAACCCTGTTAATAATTTTACGATCCAGGCCGAAACTGTTTTTGTATATCTGACCGTTTTCGATCATGCAGGATGGTTTCCCATCGGTGATCATGAATATCTGCTTATTTTTGAATTTTTTACGCTGCAGTAAATGTCGCCCCATCTGCAGTGCGGCCTGCGTATTGGTATGGTACGGGCCCACCTTTAGATAGGGCAGGTCGCTTACACTGATGCGCCAAGCTTCATTCCCAAAAGCAACGATATCAAGCGAGTCATTGCTGAAATTGTTCATGATAAGCTCAGATAAAGCCATAGCGGTCTTTTTAGCCGGGGTGATGCGGTCTTCCCCATATAAAACCATTGAGTGGCTTAGATCGATCAAGAGCACGGTCGCAACCGAGGTATAATGATCTGTATCATAGACTTGCAGGTCATCTTCTCGCAAGTCGAACTGATTAAGCGAGCTGTGTTTAAGCATGTTCATCATTGTGCCGGTACTATCCAGTTGGCCAATATCATCGCCGTACTGCCACTTGCGACTTTCGGGTTTACGCTCCAGGCCCTTGCCTGAAAAGTCGGTTTTATGCTGACCTTCTCCACCTTTTTGGAGGGACCGGTAAATCTCCCTGAGAGCTCGCTGGCGTATGGACCGTTCCGTTTTTTTGGTGATGATAATCTGGTTTTGTTCTTCATCGTATTCGATATATCCGCGTTCGGCCAGCTCTTCTATAAAATCGCCGACGTTATAATCATCAAACTCGTCGGTTATATCATAATCACGATCAAGCTCGGTTAACCAGTTGAGAGCTTCGCTGACGTCCCCTCCGGTAATCGTGAGCAACTCCTGGAACAAGTTCCAGAGCTGATCAAACGGAGAGTCGCTTTGATTATTTGCAAATCGGTCGTCCCAGGCCAAATACCTGAAATGCATGGTCAGGTTAAGTTTTAGTTAAGGAGTAGATGAAGTTGACAGCCAGCTGTTATTGGCAAATTGTTTAATGATGCCACGATTGAACAACGCGTAACGAATCCATTTTGTTACCGCAGACAGAACCTTGGTTCGACTGTCCCACGAAGCCATTTGCTGGTTGACCACTAATCCCTGTATATGAAGTAGTTCATTTTCCTAAATTACACTAGTTTGGTCGAAGATGAAAATACGGTTATCGGTATTACACGATCTGAAAAATTTATGTTAAGTTTGGAACCGGGAGTCCGTCGAATTTCTCGCTGAGGTATTGCATACTTCGACAGGTTTCCACTCCAGGGACAATCCTTAACCATAATATAGCTATTGAACATGAATGATCGTCTGAAATTTGAGCGCAGTTTGTGGGCAGAAGGGTATAAGCGAATTATGGGATTGGATGAAGTTGGCAGGGGATGTTTGGCCGGACCGGTTGTTGCAGCCGGCGTAATATTTGATCCGCACACCCAAATTGAAGGGGTCAAGGACAGTAAGGCGATAGAGGAGCTGCAACGCAACATTCTTGCCAGGCAGATTAAGGAAAAGGCGTTATTTTGGACCATTCGCTGCGGTACAGTCGCAGAGATTGAAGAACGTAATATATTTTGGGCTTCTTTAAGAGCGATGCAGAAATGCGTGCAGGTATCGGAGGCCCAACCGGACTACCTGCTAGTGGACGGCCATAGATATGTGGATTCTTTGGTTCCCTACACTTGTCTGACTAATGGGGATGATCGGTCGATAAGCATCGGGGCCGCCTCTATTATAGCGAAGGTCTATCGCGATCAGCTGATGCGCGAGTTGCACGAGGAATATCCCTATTACAGTTGGAATACCAATGTCGGCTATCCCACCCAACAGCATTATGATGGATTAAGTGCTCATGGATTCACTAAACATCACCGGCAAAATTTTAATCTGCGGACTACTAAGGAACTAAAGAAACAGGAAAACGATGATTGAAACGCACTTAATTTGACTGCAAGAAGTCATTGAAAAACCGGGCGGCGGTTCCTTGCTCGTATACTTTTCTCGTTTCGTAACTTTAATCATCGTTATTCAATAGATTATTTCTTCCAGGGACATTGTTGCTTTTACTCCGAAAATTATTATGCTTCGGAACCGCCGCCCGGTTTTTCAATGACCGTTACAGATAGGTGCTGAACTCCCGTTTATAGAAATCCATGTTGACGCAGATCGCCAGCATCAGGGTATTGATCAGGAAAGCAGTACCCCCGTAGCTGATAAAGGGTAATGGAAGTCCAATGATCGGTAATAGTGCGGTTGAACTCCCGACGTTTATGAAGAAATGAATAAAGAATACCCCCGTTACACCGACAATAAAGAGTTGGGCAAAGGGATGCTTGTGATTTGCGGCGATGTTGAGAAGCTTATAAAAAAGAAATAAAAATAGCAGGATAACGATACTGGCACCGATAAAACCGAATTCCTCCCCTATAACACAGAATATGAAATCAGTCCATTGTTCGGGCAGAAAACGAAGTTGCGTTTGGGTACCTTCTAAAAATCCTTTCCCGGAAAAACCCCCGGACCCGATAGCAGTTTTGGCCTGTATGATATTCCAACCGGCTCCCTGGGGGTCAAAAGAAGGATTGGTAAAAGCTTCAATCCGTGCTCTTTGGTGGGGTTGCAAGACGTGAAAAAGAGCTACCTGTACTCCTATCAAGACCAGGATTCCGGTAGCAAAGCTTGCAAAACTCAACCAATGTCGCTTCTGAATAAAGAAAATGGCAATCGTTATGACAACCGTAGCTATGAGTCCCCAATGCCATCCAATAATGGTCAAATATCCGACTATGGCCGGCGATATCATAAAGAGGGAAATTCCGTAGGGCAATCCGGACCAAAATAACAGGATAGGAATTAAAGCCAGAAACACGAGGGCTGTTCCCATGTCGTTTTGCATAACAGTGAGTACGGTCGGAAGGGCAACCAGGGTGGTGGCAATAAGGGCATAGGTTAGGTTTTCAGCGGAAATGTCTCGTCGGCTGGTCAGGAATTGAGCTACGGCCAGTATGGTCACCAACTTCATGAATTCACTGGTCTGAAAACGGACGAATCCAAGGTCCAGCCAGCTTTTGGAACCGTGTACCTCTACACCGAACAGCAAGGTAAGTATCATCATTATGAGTCCCAATCCATACAAAAGGTAGGAGAGCTCACGGAAAATTTCAGGAGGGAGAAATTGTATCCCAACCATAATTACTAAGCCAATAGCGATCCAGATCAGCTGTTTGGTAAAGTTGTTTTGAATATATTCGGGCAGAAATTGTGACACAGGTCCCTGGGTGGCACTATATATTGCCACCAGTCCAATGGCCGTCAAAGCCAGCCAGGTTAATATGAGCGTCCAGTTTAAATTGCGGGTTTTATTCATGCCTTAAGAACCTGTGGAGTCCTGGTAAGTGAAATTTAGCATCTTGTTATAAATCCACTCTCGTTTTATTTTGCCCGTAAGATATTTTTCAATAAGCAATGAGGCGATAGGGGCGGCTGTGAGTGAACCGTATCCGGCATTTTCAACCAATACGGCAGTAGCTATTTCGGGATCATCGATGGGAGCAAAAGCGATAAACCAGGAATGATCTTCCCCGTGCGGATTTTGGGCAGTCCCCGTTTTCCCGGCTACTTTGATACTGTCCAGGTTGGCATACCACCGACCGCCTCCTTCCGTAACAACAAGCCGCATACCCTGCTTTACCAACTGCAGGTGACCAGGCTCTATCCAGTCTATTTTCTTTTTATTCGGGTCGGTTCGCAACACCTGCCCGTCTGTAGTGCGAATAGACCGGACAACATGAGGTTGCACGCGGTATCCGCCATTTCCGATAGCCGAGGCAACCACTGCCATCTGCATCGGAGAAACCGAAACGAGACCTTGTCCAACGCCCAGGCTGATAAGATCACCGATACCCCATTTCCCTTTACCGAAGGCCCGGTTTAAATAGGTGCTGTCGGGAATGATGCCCCTGGTTTCATTGGGAAGATCGATATCGGTTTTTCGATCCAATCCCACCTCGTTTAACATCTCATGCCAACGATTGAGATAACCGTTCACCGCGAACTTGTTCATCAGCGAAAAGAAATAGGTGTTGCAGGAGTTCTTAATAGCCTCCAGTAATACCTGATTGCCGTGAGCTTTTATGCATTTATAAGCCCGCCCCCGGTAATAGGCTCCGTCGCAATGAACGACGGTTTCCGGGGTAATCAATCCCAACTTCAGTCCCATTAATCCCATTAGTGGTTTAAAGGTGGATCCAGGCGGTTCTTTGCTGGAAATCACGCGGTTAAAGAGGGGGTCGGTAGTATCCGAATTCATTTTCCTCCAGTAAGCCGTATCCAGTTTGCCGGCCAATTTTCGAATATCGTATTGAGGGGCACTCACCATGGAAAGAACGGATCCGTCGTCGGGATCAAGGGCAATCAAACCCCCAATTTTACCTTCCATCAATGTTTCGGCGGTTTCCTGCAATTCCGCATCGAGGGTGGTGACCAAATTGGCTCCTTTGTGAGGGGGTTCATCCAGGTTGCCATTGTCGTAAGAACTCACCGTTTGTCCCAACGCATTAACACGCACATATTCCGTGCCGTCTTTACCTCTCAGGTAATTGCCGTATACCTGTTCGAGCCCGCTTTTACCGACTCGTTCTCCAAGGTGTAGTTTGGCATTATGCCGATATTCCTGCAGGGAGGCTTCACGCAGATAACCCAGCACATGGGATAAGTTAAGATTGGTGGGATAATGACGCTTGCTGTTGATCTGGTGACCAATACCGGGCAAACGCCAGATGTTTTCCTGGATCCGGGAAAATACTTTAAAATTAACCTCGGTAAATAACCGGGATGACCGATGCCATGAGTAATTCTGGGCTTGTCGCACTTTTGCCCGCACCGTCGAGTCGGGAACACCTGTGAGGTTGGATAAAAGGGGGATTTTTTCGTGATCGAACTTGGCGGGAGTAATGGTGATCGTATAAATGGGTTGGTTATCCACCAACAATTTGCCGCTGCGATCATAGATCAAACCCCGGGCCGGAAGCACATTTTCTTTTCGAAGTGCATTTTCTTTACTGATCGGGACGTATTTCTCGTGGTCGATGATCTGCAGTTGAAAAATCCTTCCCATTATAACCAGGCAAAATCCGAGCATTACTACCTGCAGGACCCTGATAGATGTTTGCGTCTTTTTTTTCTGCTGCGGATTCATGAAATATATCTGTGCCCGTTATTATCGACTTCTGAATAAATACAGTATAATGCCAAGTATAGAAGTGTAAAATGTATTACCGACCACTATACGCCAAAAAGAATATTCACCGGTGTATATCTCTATAAAAAACGAAAGACCTACCAAAATAATATTGTGAAAAAGTGCAACGATGAAAATAAGAAGAAAAGCCTGCCAGATCAGTAGCTGATAGTCGTCAGTTTTTGGTATGAAACGATAGGCAAAAAAGGTAATAGCTGTTTTGGCAAACATATTTAATCCCCATATGTCAAGCAAAGCATCTTGGACAAAACCAAGTGCGGCCGCCATCAATATTGCACTGGTCCGGTCTTCCCGCATAATAAGCCAGAGTAAATAAAGCAGGACTATATCTGGTTGAAGTCCAAATAGTTCCAGGTGACGAAATAGCAGGATTTGCACCAGTATAAAAAGAAAACCGAGTAATAATTTTTTAAGCTTTTCTAAATTCATCTAAATTTTTCCCGGTATTGATCTTTAAGATTGGCTACCGCTGTATCCGGAGTAAATTTTACGACAAATCCTTCTCCCACCTGGTATAGCGATACAAAGGGTATAATATATATTTTTTGTATCTCTTTCCCCTGGATAGGATGAGTTTCGACGACGGTTCCTATGGGTATATTGGGGGGAAACTGATTACTATAGCCGGATGTTTCGACCACCTGTCCCGAGTCCACCTCTATAGTCTGGGGGACATAATCCATGACAAGGCGAGTGGAATGTTTTTCTTGCCAGGAGACAATGCCGTATGCCTGGGTGGTTTGAACCCGGGCGCTGACCTTGAACAGTGTGTTATACAAGGGCAAGACCTGGGAATAGCGGCGGGATGTGAGTACCACTTTACCGATAAGTCCCTGTTCGTTGACGACCGGCATGTTGATTTTTATCCCGTCGGCCGTACCGGCATCAATCGTTATCGTATTATGAAGACCCGTGAGTTCTTTCCCCACAATTTGAATAGGCTCCAGCGGATAGCGGGACGTTTTTTGATATTCCAGTAATTTCCGTAATCGTTCATTTTCCCGTTCGGCCGAACGAAGTCTGCTGAGCTTATCCAATAATAAAACATTCTGCCGCCGAAGATACTGGTTGGTTTGCAACGCTTCCCGAAAGGTGCGAACATCGGATAGAGGTTCTTCCAGGTAACTGAAAAAGGTGATCGAGACTTTGCGCAACTTTTGAATGCCTTCCTGGTGACGGGCAAACATCAATACAAGAGAGAGTACAAGTATCAGGGCCGTCAAGAAGTGGTCGCGGGCTTCCGATATGGTTGGAAAGTTAAACCGCATTCATGCTGGTATCTTTTTAAATGCTAAGATAGAACACTTTTGTAGTATTCAATATCTTCCAGGATCATTCCGGTACCGCGTACAACGGCTGTGAGTGGGTCTTCGGCAATATGAACCGGTAGATCCGTGGTTTCCATGATGAGTTTATCAAGATTTTTCAATAAAGCTCCCCCTCCGGTAAGCATAACTCCCCGATCCAGGATATCGGCCGATAACTCGGGCGGCGTTTGTTCAAGAGATTTGGTGATTGACTCAATAATTGTGTTGACTGATTCCGAAATAGCTTCGCGAACATCCTTGGATGAAACTGTTCGGGTACGGGGAACTCCGTTCACCAGGTCCCGGCCTTTAATTTCCATCTCTATTTCTTCGTCCAGAGGAGCTGCAGAGCCAATTTCGCACTTGATGTTTTCGGCTGTTCGTTCACCGATCAACAGGTTGTGATTGCGACGGAAGTAATTGATAATATCTTCGTTTAACTCATCCCCACCCAGGCGGATGGACTGGGAATACACAATGCCGGACAGGGCAATGACGGCTATTTCCGTCGTCCCGCCGCCGACGTCTACGACCATATTGCCAACCGGCTCGTGTACATTCAAGCCGATTCCAATAGCGGCCGCCATGGGTTCATCAACCAGGTAGACTTCCTTGGCCCCGGCATGCTCGGCACTGTCCCGAACAGCTCTTCTTTCAACTTCGGTTATACCGCTGGGAACACATACCACCATTTTTCGGGTTGTGGAATACCACTTCATTTTGACCTTCTTGATCATGCCCCGGATCATCTGCTCGGCCACTTCAAAGTCGGCTATGACGCCGTCTCTCAGCGGCCGGACGGTCCGTATCTTTTTATGGGTTTTTTCATGCATCAACCGGGCTTCCTGTCCATTGGCCACGGGCTGGTTCTGATCATTAAGCGCCACGATGGAAGGTTCGTTTAGTACAATCCCTTCTCCGCGCGCATAGATCAAAGTATTGGCGGTTCCCAGGTCAATAGCTATATCGGTATATAACCAATCGAATAACCCTTTTTTGGATCTTTCGCTACGTGAGTTGCTGGAAGTTCGGTTTTTAATGGTTTCAGGCATATTGTTAAACAGTCCAATCTCAAGAGTTTAGGGGGATAATCGTCAGTAGTCGATTAAAAACACTATAAAATGTATCAATAATCAAAACAAGGCAACAATATAAGTATTTTTTTTGCGGATTTTGGACCGGTTTGTCCTATTTTTCGAAAGAATCGCTTAATTAATGTCTGAAATGCCGTTTACCGGTAAATACCATGGCCATGTCTTTTTCATTGGCCATCTCGATCACTTCTTCATCGCGGATACTTCCTCCCGGTTGGATAACTGCTTTTGCACCGGCATCGGCAGCCGCTTCCACGCCGTCGGCGAAGGGAAAGAAAGCATCAGAAGCAATGACTGAATGTTCAAGTGACAATCCTTCTTTTTCTGCTTTACGCACGGCAATTTCGGATGAATCTACACGACTCGGTTGACCGGATCCGATGCCGAGCGTCCTGTTTTTTCCTGCATAAACAATCGCATTCGATTTTACATGTTTGACGATTTTCCAGGCAAATGCCAGGTCGGCCCACTCTTTATCAGTTGGCTTTCGTCGGGTTACCACTTTGTAATTGGCCGGGTCAATATTTTCACGGTCTGGTTCCTGGTTGAGAGCTCCACCGAAAATGGATCTAAAAGTTCGAGCCGGAGGCTCATCGTAGATATTATGCAACTGAACCAGCCGTCGTTTCTTTTTTTGTTTTAATAGTTCAAGAGCATCTTCGCTATAGGACGGGGCAACAATGATTTCCGTAAAGATCTCATCGATGGCTTCCGCTGTCGTCAGATCCAGTTCCCGGTTTACCAGGACAATCCCTCCAAAGGGAGAAATCTTGTCGGTAGCGAAAGCGTTTTGATAAGCTTGTTTTAAATTGGGCGCACTCGCAACTCCGCACGGTTGGGTATGCTTGAATATAGCACATGTCGGATCCGAATAACGAAAATCGTAATAAAGGTTTACGGCAGCGTCCAGATCCATATAATTGTTATAGCTGAGTTCCTTGCCGTGAAAACAGTCTATGAACTCGCCCTGGTTCCCGTAAACTGCTGCCTGTTGATGCGGGTTCTCGCCATAGCGTAAATTCTGTGATCGCGGCAGCGAGAGATTGAATTGGACCGGGTTTTCTTCCTCGTCTAAAGAATTAAAATAATTCGCAATATAATGATCGTATTCTGCCGTATGATTAAAAGCGTCTCGAGCAAGTCTTTGTCGCAGACCGAATGAGAGCTGTTCCTTATTTTCAAGTTCTTTAGTGAACGTTTCATACTGCCGGGGGGATGTGAGTACCCCTACGTGTGCAAAGTTTTTAGCAGCAGCTCGGATAAGCGTTGGTCCACCGATATCAATATACTCGGTAGCTGTTGCCAAATTTTTGGTTTCCTCAACGGTTTCCCGAAATGGATACAAGTTGGCGACTACCAGCTCGATCGGTTCAATGTCCAACTCCTCCAGTTCTT
The DNA here is from genome assembly GCA_913057825.1 of uncultured Balneolaceae bacterium. Classification (GTDB taxonomy): domain Bacteria; phylum Bacteroidota; class Rhodothermia; order Balneolales; family Balneolaceae; genus CAJXOW01. The sequence continues at coordinate 12,469 of CAJXOW010000046.1, forward strand.
TCCGGTCCGATTGATGTGAGGTGCGTGCAAGAATACCTGCGTGAACGTTGGGATGCAATGTTTTAACACGACCGTCAAGGCATTCAGGAAATCCGGTTATCTCTTCAATATCGGTCACTTCGATGCCATTATTCCGGATATGTTGTGCCGTACCGCCGGTCGAGATAATTTCAACACCGAGCGAGTCCAACAATGTTGTCAGCGGACCCAATCCCGTTTTATCGGATACAGAAATTAGCGCCCGATTAATTGCTAGAGATTCCTCGGGTAGTGAGTCAAGAGGTTGTAAAGACACAGTAAATTTTTGTTTAAGATTTGTTATGTATGATTTTTTCGATGACAGACGGTAACAGTTGATGTTCCTCCCGGGATACACGTTTAGCCAGGGTTTCGGGGGTATCATTTTTTTCAACCGTTACTTCACGCTGCTCTATAATGGGTCCCTGGTCATATTTTTCATTGACATAGTGAACGGTGCATCCGCTAACTTTGTCGCCATGCTCCAGTACAGCTTCATGGACATGGTGTCCATAATATCCCTTACCGCCGTATTTCGGCAGCAAAGCCGGATGTATATTTATGATCTTCTGTGGAAATTTTGAAATAATCTCTGATGGGATCTTATGCAGATAGCCGGCGAGAACGATTAAGTCGGGATTTAGGTGACTAAGTACTTCCTCCAACTTATCGCTGAATTGTTGTTCTGTCTTAAAGTTACTTTTCTGAACAACATGGACCGGGATACTATGGCGGCGGGCTCGTTCGATAGCTTCTATACCCGGCTTGCTGGCAACTAATCCACAGATTTGCGCATCCGTTATATCGCCTGCGTCAATAGAGTCAATGATTGCTTGAAAATTTGTGCCGGTTCCGGATGCAAATACAACGATATTCTTCACGAACGGTAGATGCTGTCTTCAGTAGTTATATAGGAGTTTGAGCCCAAATATAAGGATATTGAAGCACCAACCGGTAATGAAAATTTTTGAGCAATGTGACCGTACGATAATCCAGTTATGACAGGCATTTCGCTCTCATCAAAAACGTATTGAATGATCTCTCCATGGGAAGGAGGATCCCGATATTCTTCGCGTTCCGGCGGCGTGAAATGCCCAAAAATGATAGCAGGCAAGTTACGGAGAAAACCGGCTCGATAAAATTGAAGCAAATGTCCCTCGAGCTTGTGAGTGGGTTCATTCACATCTTCAAGCAGTGGAATGATGTCAGTTTGATCGGGCAGATAGGAGCTACCGAGCAGTCTTAATCCCACCGAAAGTGTTCCGGGCAACAAATATCCATGCAACTGTTGCTCTCTATGGGTGTCATAAGAAAGCGTATAAGTACAGGTCCCCTCATTAACCAGTTGCCAGAAGTTGTTCTCGAACGTTTTATCAATGGGAACCCGGGCCAGGTCGGTCGCGACCATGCCGGCCGACAGCGTGACAAGACGACTTTTTTGCCAAATGGCCCACTGCAATGCCGTTATGTCACTGAATCCGACTACCAATTTAGCTTGTTTCCGGATGCTTTGATAATCCAGCAAGGGAAGGATTCGCATCGAACCATATCCGCCGCGGGCACAAAAAATGGCATCGATCGTGTCGTCTTCTATAAAGTCCATAAACTCCTTCGCACGGCTTTTATCATCACCGGCCACATAATAATGTTTTTGGCGACAGGTTTCTCCCGTAATAACCCGGTATCCCAGGTTATGCAAATATTGAACCCCCCGGTTAAGTTTTTTTTTATCTACGGGAGAGGCGGGTGCCGTTACCGCGATCGTTCCTTGTTTGGGAAGTGGAGATGGATATCTATTTTTCATTGCTCATCCGAAAGACATAATAATTTTTGAGGCACCAGTTTACCTGGTTAATGGTGATGCGGATGATCGTGGCAACGGGTATAGCCAGCAGCATCCCCACGATACCTCCGAGTTCCGCTCCGATGAATATGATGAATAAAATTGCGACCGGGTGCATGTTGGCTGCCCGTGAGAATATTAGCGGTTGGAATATAACGTTGTCCAGCGTTTGAACGACTAAAATGGCCAGCAGGCATTCAAAAGCCAAAGAGAAGTTACCGGTTTCGATAATACTGACTATGACAGATAGAAAGTATCCGAGTACCGGACCAAAATAGGGGATCGCGTTAGCCAATCCAACGGCGAGACCTACGGATAGTGAGTTACTAAGCCCGACGTACGAAAGAGTGATCCAGGCTGAAAGGCCAACCAAAAAACTCTGAAGAAGTACGCTGCGAAAGTAAATCCCGAGCCGTGTTTCGATTTTGTCCAGTAAACTGATAGTCGATTCAAAATATTTATTCGGTACCAGCTGCAATAGGTGTCGCCGAATTTGGCTGCCGTCTTTTAGGAAGAAAAAAGTGGCGACGGGAATTACCAAAAAAGCAGAAAAGATGTTGGTGAATATTCCGATCATGTTGCTTAGAGCGTTGGGAAGTTGGCCAACATCAAAGAAGTTTTGGGCCATCTGAGTGAGGCTGTTTTGCAGATAGCCCTGGGGCATAAACGGAATAAACCGGTCTAGTTGATGTTCAATTTTACGAGCAATCATCTGAAGATTATCCACGTTTAGCTGTTGGGTCAGTTCAACCATTTGAGCGGCAACAATGGGAAAAACGTTGGTGGAAATCCATACCAGGATAAGGGCTAGTGACGCGATTGTAAGGATCACCGAAAATGTTCTGTTGATACCGGCTGCTTCCATGCGATTCACAACAGGGTCCAGGGCATAGGTAATTATAAGTGCGATGACTATATATATCACCAGGTTGGCAAACTGGTATAATATAAAGGCGGCCAACAGGGTGATCCCGGCCCCCATCAAGTATCGCGTTATTCTGTCAGTCGAAAATGCACTCATTGATTCAGTTCTTGCATCAGTCGGTCTATGTATGTATTAATCTGTTGAGTATGGTATCCCTTACGTCTTAAGTAATCAAATACTTTTTTCCGTTTACGGAAAGTGTCGGTCTCACGATTAAACTTATACCGCTTTTTCTCGACTAAATTACTAAAGGTCTTAAAAAGATCTACCTCTTCAAAGTATTCATCGGTAAGTCGATGGGCCATGCTGCGCTCAATACCCTTTTGCTGTAAAGCTCTCCCAATTTTATAAGGTCCCCATTGATTAAATCGAAACTTGTCGCGGATGAAAGATTCGGCAAAAGAGTTATGATCAATCCAGTCCTTGTCCTCTAGTTCGTCCAGCACGATTTCGAGGGTAGACGGGTCGTCGATCCCTTTTTTTCGTGCTTTTTGATGTAATTCTTTACGGGTATGATCACGCTGACCCAGTAATTTAAGAAAATATTGCCGGATGAAGTGATAGTTTTCGGCATATTGAATATTCCGAAACTGTTCAAGGGTCAGCTTTTGTCCCTTATGCAAATTCTGTTCAACCAGGACCGACTCCGAGACCCCTACCAGGAATTCATCATCGACGAAAACCGAGTAGCGTTGTCTCCGGTTCTTCTGGGGCGTAATGGCACTGATGAGGCCCGGAAGAATTTGCTCCGCTTTATCTGGCGAAGAGGACATAATAGCTCAGTTTAAGATAGGTTGCTGAGTCGATAGCATATAGCCTATTGCCTGTCTGGCGATGGATATCGCGCCTCAGGCAATAGGGTTAAATAAGCTTAAGAGGATTTACTCTTCTTGCTTTTTTTCTTCTTTCCGTTTTTGGATTTGGAATCGTCTTTTTCTTCCTCTTTGCCTTCCTGTTCTTCTTCCTCTTCCTCATCCCCGCCGGGCAGCATTTTCTTCCGAACCGTTTCTTCAATTTGCTGGGTGAGTTCGGGTTCTTCTTCGAGAAATTGGGTGGCCTGGTCCGTTCCCTGGCCAATAGGTTCCCCGTCGTACCGGTACCAGCTTCCGCGCTTTTGAATAATATCGAATTCCACGGCGAGATCCAGCAGTTCATCCAGTCGTGAGATGCCTTTGCCGTATAGTATGTTAAATTCCACTTGTTTGAAGGGTGGAGCCACTTTGTTTTTCACGATTTTTACTTTAGTACGGTTACCGGTGACTTCATCTCCCTTCTTGATCGATCCGATTCTTCGAATATCGATTCGGACAGAAGAATAGAATTTAAGGGCGCGACCGCCGGAGGTCGTTTCGGGACTGCCGAACATGACCCCGACCTTTTCCCGAATTTGGTTAATGAAGATACAGGAAGTGCGAGTCTTGCTCACGATACCCGTAAGTTTGCGCATAGCCTGTGACATGAGTCGAGCCTGGAGTCCGACGTGCGAATCTCCCATTTCTCCTTCCAACTCAGCTTGAGGAACCAGGGCAGCAACCGAGTCGATTACGACTACATCAAGGGCCGCTGAACGAATGAGCGTTTCCATAATCTCGAGCGCCTGTTCACCGCTGTCCGGTTGAGAAACTAAAAGTTCATCCGTGTTAATACCAAGGTTTTTCGCATATTTCGGGTCGAACGCGTGTTCGGCGTCTATAAAGGCCGCATAGCCCCCGGCTTTTTGGGCTTCAGCAACAATGTGAAGTGCCAGCGTGGTCTTACCGCTGGCTTCGGGACCGTATATTTCGGTGATCCGACCCCGGGGTACGCCGCCGACTCCCAGTGCATAATCAACCTGTATGGAACCGGTGGAAATAGTATCAACGTCATTGATGGGATTATCTCCCAATCGCATAATCGTGCCCTTCCCATGTTCTTTTTCAATCTGGCTCACCGCCATTTCTAGGGCCTTATCTCGATCTTTATTATTCTTTTTGTTGTTTTTGGAATTGGATGCCATGTCTATATTTATTTTATTAATCAGCTCATTCGATTAGTGTATGCCGGGATCGGAACACATTGTTGAATCATCCTGTAACGTAAGAAGTATCGGAACCGATCTCCACAAACTATAGAGGCTTTTTACCCCGGTTCCTTACAAAATAATTTAAAATATGTTCAAAGTATGTGTGAATATATATAATTTTATGTGGTATATAAAATTTATGTACGCTCGTTGTTTGATGGCTTTTCCGGATCGCAATGAAAAAAGTTCGACAAACCCCTCGATAGAACGCATTATTAATTACCGAATCATTTAAAAACCATAGAAAAATTGATTGACACCCACTGCCACATATTCTTAAAGCAATTTCGAGATGATTTAGAAGAAGTCCTTCAGCGGTCGGAGTCGGCCGGGATTACTCATCTTTTTATGCCGGCTATTGACTTTGGATCTCTTGAGGCGATGAACGAATTGCAGCACCCATCGATACAATTTCACAAGATGGCCGGTATTCATCCGACGCAGGTCGATGGAACGCAATCCGGCGTGGAGGAGACCTTGCGTAATTACTGCAGCCGTGACGAGGTGATTGCCGTGGGGGAAACAGGACTCGATTATTATTGGAGTACGCAACACAAACCGCTGCAAAAAGAGCTCCTGAAAATTCATTGCCGGGTGGCCCGCGAGCTGAATAAGCCGGTTATCTTGCATAATCGCGACAGCACCGGAGATTTATTGGATATTATCGAGGAAGAACAGGATGGATCGCTTAAAGGAATCTGGCACTGCTTTAACGGATCGCCCGAAGAAGGCCGAAGAGCCATTAACCTTGGATTACACCTGGGTATTGGCGGATTGGTTACTTTTAAGAATGCTAACGTGGACCGGTCGGTCGCAGAACTTCCGTTGGAGAAAATGGTTGTTGAAACAGATGCGCCCTACCTGGCTCCGGAACCCCATCGAGGTGAGCGAAATGAACCATCTTTTGTGGTACATACGGCCCGAAAGCTGGCTGAAATCTTTGAAAAACCGCTGGATCAGATAGAAAGCATCACTGATCGGGCCGCCCTGAGTTTGTTTAATGTAAAGGCATAGGAATTAGGCGACTTTTTCGCAGCATATTTGTTGAATTTCAACAGATTCCTGGAAGCCGGCTAATTGATACGTCCGACATTCAACTTTCTCAGCATTGGGAATCGGTCCAGTAGGTAAGCCGGTATTTTAATGTATTGAAATTCATTCCGGTAAGGGCGGTTCGTGCGAATATGGGCAAATCCGGTGGACTTTTTATTATCCGGCAACCCAATTAGTTTATCGATGGCTTGCTGATATTCATCCAGCGGATGAATATGATCAATTAATTCCGTAAGCGTTTGGAATCTGGACTCATCAAACATATCGGCAATTTCAGTTTGGGATCCGGGAAGTGGCGGGGGAAACGTAAGTCCGAAGTGATCGGCCAAAGAGGCGCAAATCATTCGAGATGCACGTAATTTGGCCTGCCTGGAATAACCGGCTATGTGCGGGGTGCGGATGAAGGCGTTTCGTGCCAGTTCATCACTGAACAAGGGTTCGTTATCCCACACGTCTATGACAAAGGAGCCTACTCGATTATTTTCATGAGATTCAAGTAAAGCTTTTTCATCTACGACGCCTCCTCGTGCACTATTGATGATAAGGTCAAAAGAATGCGATTTCAGAATATTTTTATTTAACCAGTGATAGGTTGGATAGTCGGTTTCGGTAGTGAGAGGAGTGTGGAAAGTCAGTATATCCGAATCCAACAGGGAGTTGAGATCAACAGAGGTAAAATCCGTCTCTTTTTCCGCTCTCGGTGGATCATAAAGCCGGTATGATAGAGAAAGGTTATCCAGTATTTTTACAAGTGCCGAACCGACGTTTCCCACTCCAACCACCCCGATCTGAAGTTTTCCCAGCTCTCTACGGTTGCGTTCGCCCCATTTTAACAGGGCAGTGACAACATATTCTGCAACCGCACGTGCATTGCATCCCGGTGCATGGGCAAATGTTATGCCTCTTTGCTCCAAGGCATTGAGGTCTACATGATCAAATCCGGCAGATCCCGATCCGATAAACGTTAAAGCTCCATCAGATGAATCCTTTAAGAGTTGTTCGTTGACAGGGGTAACGGTTCGTATAAATAATCCGTGATAGGAGGACCAATCTTCCGGCAGACCCGAAGAAGGGTCAAATTTTTGGAGTTCAACCTCTTCCGGCAGAAAAGTCTGGATTTTGTAAAGATTTTGGTCCGCTAATACCCTGATCAAAAGATGCTGGTATTTTTTTAAAAACAGTGAAACAAAACATCCTCATATACGAATACCATAAGTACAGGAAGTTTAAAAAGAAGTCAAATATAATGCGATAACAATTCAACGTTGCCGTCGAATTCAGTTGAATACACGCGACGTATCATGCCAAAGGTGTGAGCGAATCTCGAAAGATATCGTATTGAACTCAAAATCAACGGGTATTGCCATGTTTAGACGACTAATTAGAGCTATAAAATCTCTTTTTGGCGGAGCTGTTAATTCATTGGAAAATCCTCGCAGGATATTGGAACAGAATATCCGGGAGTTGAATGATCAGATTCCGGCAATGAACGAGAATATTGCAACCGTCAAAGCAAACATGCTGATGTTGCGCAAGGAAGTCGACCGATATGAGGACAAGGTGGAAGAACTCACGGCGCGTATCAAGTCAGCTATTAACGCTGATCGCGATGATATTGCTGAAAGTTATGCGATGAAGCTGGAACGTACTAAGAAGACACTGGCTTCTTCGCGCGAGCAACTAAAGTATGCCAAGCAGGCTCATCAGAAGGCAAAACGGGTAAAAAAGGCGTTCATGAAAGAAAAGGATCGAAAAATTCAGGAAGCGAAAGAAGCGCTCCGCGCAAGTGAGCGAGCGGAATGGCAATCACGTGTGGCTGATACGCTCGAGCAATTTGAAGTTGGCGGTATTGATGCGACACATGATGAAATGATTCAACGCATCAACGAAGAAGCTGCCAAGAATGAAGCAAGAATGGAGATGGCCCTCGATAGTATAGACACGGAAAGTATGGAAATCGAGGCCAATGCGGAAAAAATGAGAGCCATGGAACTTGTTAACCAGTTTAAGCAGCAAATGCAGAAAGGGATTACTGGCAAGGTTCTTGAAGGAAAGGTAGAGACGACGGCAAAGTCTACAGTTGAAAATGAGAAGCAGAAAGAAGAAGTTGCAAAATCGACCGGAAAAACAGTTGACCGACAAAAAACTGCAAGTTAATAAAATGGTTAAATCGATTGGCAGTGAATCGCAGTATCAAGGCAATAATCCCTTTTTTTCAAAATCAAACCATTTGGATATCGAATCATCTGATGTACGATCACTGGATAGTGGATATAAAGAGGAGAAACCATAATGAGTATTTTTAAACCCGTTAATTATTTTAGAGAAGCATTTGTACATCCTCTCAACCTGGGGGTAATGCTGGTTGCCGCGCTAACCGCGTTTTTCCTGAGCGAGTGGGGATTGGCATCTCATGTAATTTTATCTTTCATGTTTGGTATCGAGTTGACCTATCTCGGCATCGTACCCCACTTGTCCCGGTTTCGTCAATCAGTTAGACAGCGCATTGCACGAGAACGGGGGGGGAAAGCCGGAAAGAAGACTATATTTGAACGGCTTGATAAAAATGGTCGGCGGCGATTCCTGGTCTTAAAACACCTGACCAAACTGATCCAGGAAAATTTTGACCGACTCCCATATAGTTCCCAGGGACTGCTCGAAAATATTCGCAAAAAGGTCAACGATCTGCTCACCAATTATCTGCAACTTCTTGAATTGAATTATCGCTACAAAGAGTATATCAAAAAGACGGATAAAGAACAGTTGGTAAGCGATATCGAGGAAGAGGAAAAAAATGTAGAAGAGGCCGAATCGGAGAAATTGCAAAATAGTCGAAAGCGGAGGTTGAATATACTCCAAAAACGACTTAAAAAGCTTGAAACGGCCAGGGAAAACAACATGGTTTGCGAATCTCACCTGGAGACGATTGAAGACGCTATTCGATACATCTATGAGCAGTCTATGACCATGAGCGATCCGGAGGAAATCGGTTTCCAGCTTGATAACTTGCTTTCCGAAGTGGAAGAGACTTCCGAAATTGTAGACGAACTGGATGATGAACTCGTTCCCATGAATCAAGATATCGATTCATTGGACATTGATCATGATTTTGATGATACTGATAAGTCGTGGCAGCGTGAAAAACAGCAAGAGACTGAATTTCCACAAAAGGACAGTGATAATCGACTTAAAGAATCATGATTCAATCAGACGAGTTAGATACGCTCTCAATAGAGACTGAAGATGAAATTATCTGGGTGGAGGTGAATCGACCCGACAAACTGAATGCTCTGAACGACCGGGTGTTAACGGAACTTGAGAATCTATTTGAAGCTATTGCCAAAGAGGATTCCTTGAGAGGTGTTATTATAAGAGGGACGGGTGAAAAAGCATTTGTTGCCGGGGCGGATATTAAGGAACTAAAGGACCTGAACCGTCGCACCGGCGAAGATTCTTCCCGCAAGGGACAAAAGATCTTCCAATCTATTGAAGATATGCCGATACCGGTGGTAGGGGCCATTAATGGGTATGCCCTGGGAGGCGGAGCCGAACTTGCCATGGCTTGTCACCTGCGAATAGCTTCGGAAAAGGCAGTGTTCGGCCTGCCGGAAGTCGGACTTGGTTTAATTCCGGGTTATGGGGGGACTCAACGTTTGCCTAAGCTTGTCGGGAGAACAATGGCATTGGAAATGATACTGACCGGAGAACCCATACAGGCCGATGAGGCCCTTGACTGCGGCCTGGTAAACCGAGTCGTGCCCCATTCAGACTTGGAGAGCGAGGCTCGTGGGCTGATGAACGCCATCACCAACAATGCTCCACTTGCGATTAAAAAAGCATTGCGATCTGTGCTTAAAGGGGATGAACTTGGCCCAAAGCAACGATATGAACACGAGTCAGATCTATTTGGCGAATTATGCGAAACCAAAGATGCCACCGAAGGTCTTTCGGCCTTTTTGGAAAAAAGAAATCCGGAATTTAAAGGGGAATAACATTTCGTCGGTATCGACGAAACCACTATGGGCATTAAGAGAATGAACGCTCAAGACAGGGAGTTTACCTGCAAAAAATCAAGAAATTTCGTACATTTACCAGCTTACACTAATTAACAGAAGCCGGCATATACCTAGCTAATTCATTGACTGAAACTGCCCTATGAGTATTGAGTGGATCCTAATTTTAATTACGATACTTTTGAGCGCCTTTTTTTCGGGATCTGAAATTGCTTTTGTTACGGCAAATCGACTTAAACTTGAGATCGAGACGCGGCGAGATTCATTTCGTGCGCATTCCCTGAACTATTTTGTCCGCAATCCGGAAGCTTTTCTGACTACAACGCTTATCGGCAACAACATCGTCAATGTACTCTATGCTACATTGATGGCGCTCTTCCTCGTTGAACCTGTTACGGCGGTTTATGAGCAGTTTTTTGGTCGTTTCCCCTCTGAATTCATGGTGATGGTGGTTCAGACGATCATTGCATCTATCATTATCATGATATTCGGGGAAATCATTCCGAAAGCCATCTTTCGCATTCACCCTTCTCGAATGATAACCGTTCTCGCGGTACCTCAAAAAGTTTGCAATGTATTGTTCAAACCTCTTATCTACCTGGCGAACAAGGCATCTAATGCTATTGTGCGTCTGGTTGAACCCAATGCGGAGCCAACGGAACAGATCTTGCGCAGACAGGACGTGGAGATGATATTCAAGGAAATTCGTGATACCGGAGGTGGAGCAGATCTGGATAAGGAGGACTCTGAAATTCTGAGTAATGTGCTTGAGCTTTCCAGCAAGCGCGTGAAGGAATCGATGATACCCAGAACGGATATCGTGGCCGTGGAGAAGAATACCGGTATTGATGAAGTGCTCAAAACATTTATTGCTTCCGGTTATTCCAAGCTACCCGTATATGAAGAAAATATCGATGATATTATCGGGGTAGTGTTCGCCTATGACCTGTTTCAGAATCCGGATGAGTTGACCGAGATCGTTCGTCCCATCAAACTGGTGCCCTATTCTCAAAAATCAAAGGATTTGTTATCCGAGTTTCAGAAAACCAACCATTCGGTTGCCATTGTAATTGATGAATATGGTGGGACGGCCGGCATGGTTACTATCGAAGATCTGCTTGAAGAGGTAGTCGGTGATATACAGGATGAATACGATACCGAAGACGACATCATTAAAAAATTGAGTAATAACACCTTTATTCTTAGCGGCAATGTCGAGCTGGATGAGTTGATGGAAGAACATCCTGAGGTTGAACTGCCGTTAAACGAAGGTGAGTATGAAACGGTCGCCGGATTTATTATCAGTGAGCTGGGCCGAATCCCCAAAGTGAATGAGGAGTTGTTGATTGAGAATTACAAATTTATCATAAGCAAGGCGACACCAAGCAAAATCGAGACCGTGAAAATGGTGCGGTTGGATGAGTAATTAATTGTCAGTTTGTAGTAGTTAAATGGCTGTATCTGAAATAGTTATCAAGGGTGCAGGTATTAAATATCTCCTCGATCGTGAACAACATTGAGGTCTACATGCCTTCGTGTACTCATGGATATTATTGATTTCTTACCTTTATTTCACGGTCGGCCCATTGCAGCTTAAATTCCAGATCGGAGTTAAATTTTTGTGCTCGCTGTATCCACTTTCCATTTTGTATAACGCGAGTAAATCCTTTTTCCAAAGGTTCGCTGGGGTCCTGCTTGGCGAGACGGTGCGACAGGCCCGTTAAGTGTTCCCGGGCATTGCGAATTTTAATATCCTGAACATGAGTCAGCTGCTTGCGGAGACCTAGAAGGCGGTCGCCGTAAGTAGATACCTGTTGTTGAATGATGCGTAAAGCGTGCGCTTTAAGGAGTTGTTCTACCTGACGCTGCCGGTTTTCCAGTTTTCGGCCGGTCGTTTGTTCCAGTTTCTGGGTGAGCTCATCAAGTTTGAATCGCATTTCACTGATATCAGGAGCGACCAGCAAGGCGGCCTGGGTGGGTGTTGCGGCTCGCTTATCAGCTACAAAATCTGTTATGCTAAAATCAACTTCATGGCCAACTGCACTGACCGTTGGGAGGGGACACCTAAACAGGGCCCGGGCTACTGCTTCTTCGTTAAAAGGCCACAGGTCCTCGAGTGAACCGCCTCCTCGGCCTACGATCAAGATATCAATGTTATCGTGTTCGGAGAAATAATTTATTCCCTCAACAATTTCGGGAGCGGCCCGATCTCCCTGTACGCTGGCATGGTAAAGATAAATATCTGTAAGTGGCCACCGTTTGGCCAGGGTGGAACTGATGTCGTGAAATGCCGCCCCGGTCGCCGAAGTGATAACGCCAATCCGCCGAGGGAAGCGGGGGAGCTCTTTTTTAATCGAAGAGTCAAACAACCCCTCTTTTTTCAATTTCTGCTTGAGCTTTTCAAAAGCCTGTTGTAAAGCTCCCACTCCCGCTTTTTGAACGAAGTCGACTATAAGTTGATATTTTCCGTGGGGAGGATATACTTCGATATTCCCACCTGCTACCATCTTTTTCCCATCTTCAATGGCAATATTTTTGCGTTTAGCGACGGAACGCCAAACTACACATGATAATTGAGCATTTTCGTCTTTCAAGGTGAAGTAGGTATGTCCGCTGCGGCTGGTATTGGCATTGCTGACTTCGCCCTCTACCATTACCTCCGGGAAGTTGCGTTCCAATATCCCCTTGATATCCCGGGTTAATTCAGAAACGGTAGGTATGGATGAGGTAAATTGTTTCTGATTCTTCTGCATGGGTATTATATTGAAATCGATTAAAAAATGTTGTCTGGTGGTGTTAACCCGAATCGCCTCAAATGTACCTGAAGCTGAGAGTCACAAGTGTCAGCAAAGCGAATCTGGCAACGTTCGGGTTAGTTTCCAACAGAATAGTATAGAGTGACCTTATTCAAAAAACAACTGTTATGATCGATACGCCCGATTTACTATTGAAAAATATAAAGCCTGTAAGTGAAACCGAAGATGGAACCGAGTCGGTTGATATTAGGATTGCCGATGGAGTCATCGAGGAACGGGGGACCAGTTTGCAGGCGGCCGACGGAGAGGAAATCTTTGACGCATCAGGAGCTTATGTTTCCGCCGGATGGTTTGATATGCATGTGCACTTGCGCGAACCGGGATTTGAACATAAAGAAACGATCGAGACCGGTTGTGATGCAGCCGCGGCCGGTGGATTTACCGAAGTAGCCTGCATGCCGAATACCAATCCCCCTATCCATACTCGTGATGTAGTGGAATATGTTAAAAACCGGGCGGAGGATTTGCCGGTTGAGGTGCATCCCATTGGCACGGTATCCAAGCAGCGGAAAGGTAAATCGCTGGCAGAGATGGCCGATATGAAGGAGGGGGGCGCCGTGGCATTTAGCGATGATGGGGACCCGGTCTATGACGCTCAGTTGATGCGAATTGCCATGAATTACGCTTCGATGCTCGGTCTTCCGATTATTAATCATGAGGAGGATTATGCACTTTCGCGGCCGGGACATATGCATGAAGGAAGAGTTTCGGCTCGTTTGGGACTCGAGGGATCACCGTCGGTGGCCGAAGAGGTAATGATTGCACGTGACCTGTTGCTGGCAGAGATGACCGGGGCTCATATTCATGTGGCCCACATCAGTACAAGACGTGGTGTGGAGTTGGTCAGAGAAGCGAAAAAACGGGGAGTGAATGTCACTACTGAAGTCTGTGCCCACCATTTTGACTTGACCGATGAGGAAATCGAGAGGAGAAATTTCGATACTCATTGCAAGATGCACCCACCGCTTCGGACTGCCGATGACGTGGAAGCCATGATCGAGGGATTGGCGGACGGTACGATCGATGCTATTTGCACCGATCACGCTCCCCATGCCGTGGAAGAAAAAGAGGTGGAGTTTATTTATGCTCCCAACGGAATTATCGGACTGGAAACCTGCTGGGGAGTGGCAGTGGAACGACTGTTGGAGCCGGGACATCTCAATTTGCAGGAACTCGTAAAAAAAATAACGATTGCACCCCGTAAAATCCTTAAGGTGCCTGTGCCTCAAATCAAAGAAGGGGCGCCGGCCAATTTGACCATTTTTGAAACGAACAGCGAATGGACCTACGGCGAATCCCAAATTCGTTCAAAATCAAACAACTCGCCATACCTTGATCGATCTTTTAAAGGAAAACCGGTGGCAATCTATAATAAAAATCAGTTTGTAAAAACGGATCGATAGACGAAAGTGATCCTGCTAATGCCTTTCTAAAAGTGCACTCAACGCCAGTGACCGCATTTCGGAAGCATGATATTTAATGAGCCGACAGTAAACGTTCTGAATGATCTTCCAATCGGGTTAACGAATGTCTTTGAATGGCTATTTTTTAATGGCTTTAGACCCGATTATATCCTGGCTAAGATGTTGTATGGCATGGTGTTAATTACGTTGTTGGGGGCAGCGGCCACACCCGCAGCCAAAGCTCAGAAGATGTATAATTCGGCTGATACCGGGCCCGTTACCTCTATAGACTCCCTGCTGCAGGTGGAAGAATATCCTCAACATCCCGGAAGTGACTATTACTACGCACTAAAAAAGGCTGATATAAAGTTTGAGCGGTCTGGTGAATCTATTGTTGCCGTAGTCGAGTATCGGGTTCTTCTTAAATTGTTGACGGAAGCTACCAGGCAGGCGTCGATTGTGGAGATCCCTTATTACTACCGGCAGAACCTCGAGTCAATCAACGATATACATGCAACCACTTATCAGCCCGATGGAAGTCGAGTGAGACTGGACACCTCCCGTGTGCGTACTATCAATTTGAATGCCCAGTACAATGTTAAAGAATTTATCCTGCCGGAAGCACAAAAGGGCAGCGTACTTGAATATGGCTATACGGTGCGCCGCCGGTATATAGAAGAGTTGCCCGATTTTTATTTCGCTCACCGTATGCCAACGGCCTATGCAGAGGTGACGCTGCACAATCCCCGTTACCTTCGTTATAAAGCGGTCCCCATGCAGTTTGAAACCGCTCCCCGATATAGGAGGCGGCTCATCGATACCAGTGATGTACCCAAAATATTTACGGTTCCCCAGCCGGAGCCATTGTTGGTGGAGAAGTGGAACGCCAGGCATATATCGCCGGTAAAGACTCGCTCCTTTTTGCCGTCGGCCGGGGAATATCGATCACGGATCAAGTTTCAAATGTCCGAATTTGGAATCCCTCGACAACCCCTGGAAAACAGCTGGGAACTGGTCGCAGCGAAGATACGGCGTCAAAGCAACCCGTTAGACGTTCTGGACCAAAAATCCGCTATAGATACGTTGGCCGAAAAAATGAGGCAAAGTATAGACAACAAAAAAGTAATTCAGGACAGCCTGTTTCGGTTTGTCAATGCCCGTATGCGATATAATGGAAATACCGCCATCTCCTCGGAAATGTCACCCGGAATGGTTTTACGGGGACAAGCAGCCAACCAGGCAGCAGTAAACCAGGCACTGCTTCGATTGTTACGTGAAGCAGGCATTGAACAGAGCTGGCCGATGTTGATATCCACGGCAGAAAATGGATCGATCAACCGGGAGTTTGCATCCCCGTTGCAATTCAATGGGATGTTGGTAGTCACGCAAATTCAGGATAGTACCTATGTAATGGATGCCAGTTACAATCACAGTTATCCCGGGTTGCTGCCCAAAAATATGAGTGAAGGTAAAGGCATGGTATTAAAGTCCAATACATTCGCGTGGAAGCGTATTCTGGCTCCCCACAGCAAAAATGAAATACGGGTGGCCGTAAAGGGGAGATTGCAGCCTAATGGGGATTTAAATGCTGAAGTCAGAGGATTTACACGTGGTTACCCGGCACGATTGATCCGTGAAAAAATCGATAATGGAGAAACAGCTGCCGAAACCATGAAAGAGAGCTTTCTGAGTGGATATGGCAATGTAAGTATTGATTCCGCTTCCTTGTGGCATATGTCCGATTATGATCGTCCGGTTGAGCTCTATATGAAATTTACCCTGGATGAATATGCGGTGGACTTTAAATCCGGCTTGAAATTCAATCCCATGATTTTGGGATATTTGTCGGAAAATCCCTTTAATGCTGATAGCCGTAATGTGCCGGTGATTCTTGATGCGCGGGAATATTTGACCTTTTCCTACATCTTGAAATTGCCGGAGCAGGCATCGGTAGAATCTCCCGGGCGCAACAGGAATTTACAAATACCTAATGGCTCGCTTTCCGAACGCTATAAGATCACGGAAGATACCGTGGCTTACCGCTATGATATCGTAATGTCGGAAAAGGTGTATCCACCGGAAACATATAACCAACTCCGTTCGCTGTACCAGCGGTGGGTGGAACTCAGTCAGCAGCAGTGGTTTATTCGCCGTTAGTCTGCTATATTAAAGGTGTTCGAAAGCACGTTCTAACTTAATTCTTCGGGATAGAAGTTGATATTGGCAATAGAAACGGCAACAAAAGTTTGTTCGGTCGCTTTCAAAAAAGAAGGGCGGTTGGATGAGCGTCGGACAGAAGAGTATGGTCACCATTCGGAGCGCCTGTTCGTATTTATTAAAGAACTCCAGGCGGACTGGGGATTCAAAATAAAGGATCTTTCGGCAGTGTTGGTCAGTGAGGGACCCGGTTCGTACACCGGTCTTCGCATCGGTGCCAGTGGAGTAAAAGGGTTGCTGTTTGGTCAACCGGTTCCATTGATAGCAATTAATACATTAGCTGCCATGGCATGGGGCATTCGAGAGGGTGAAAGCTATCCGCGCATTATTCATGCCACTATAGACGCCCGTCGAAAACATCTCTACCATCAAGCCTTTGAAGCAGCGAAAAAAGAATTCCGCCCTTTGTCGTTAGCTGATATCAGAACACTGGAGGAACTGAATGAAGATATCGGACAGAACGATTTTATAGTGGGAACAGGGTGGGACCGATTAGATTCGGATTTACTAGATTCATCTACACAGTATGGTATCGATAAGATCAGTGCCGTTAATTTGATATCGATTTATGAGAGTGAGATGATGCCTCACACTTTTGATCCAGAGGAAACAAATGAAGTAATTCATCTGTTGAGAGAGGTCGATCCGGCCGGTTTCGATCCCCGTTATATAACCAGGAAGAAAGCGGGGACGTAACTGATAGTGCAGGATTAAAGCTTCTTTTTTAGCTTCTGGGCATAATCCTTATTTTGGCTTTTGCGTGAATGGTGGGCTATTGTGTGATTAATGTTAATTAACAGGATAAATCATGGCTTGGTTTAAACGAAAGGATACGAACATACAAACCGAAAAACCTAAAGAGATGCCGGAAGGAGTCTGGGTTAAGGTTCCTACAACCGGCGAAACGGTTCACCGGCGGGAACTTAAGGACAATCTCTGGGTCGACCCGGAAAGTGGATATCACTTTCGTATTGGCAGCGACGAATATTTTTCATTTTTATTTGATGAGGGTAAATACGAGGAAATTGGAACTGACATTCAGCCGACCGATCCCCTGGAATTTGAGGACCGGAAAAAATACAAAGATCGCCTGGAGGAATATCAGGGTAAAACCGGGCATAGCGATGCGGTAAGAACGGCAATCGGAAAGTTGGACGGATTGGATATTGTAATTGCCGCCATGGATTTTGGTTTTATCGGGGGGAGTATGGGATCGGTTGTGGGTGAACGTATTGCTCGAGCAATCGATCATGCGCGGGAACAAAAATATCCGTTGATTATCATTTCGCAATCCGGCGGTGCGCGTATGATGGAAAGTGTGTTAAGTCTCATGCAGATGGCTAAAACTTCTTCTAAATTGGCACTTCTTGAAGAAGCGGGAGTGCCCTTTATCTCTATTCTAACCAATCCCACCACCGGTGGTGTTTCAGCCAGTTATGCCATGCTGGGAGATTTAAATATCGCTGAACCGGGAGCGTTGATCGGTTTCGCCGGTCCCAGAGTTATTAAGCAGACGATCGGCCGAGATTTGCCGGACGATTTTCAGACGGCCGAGTACCTGGTTGAACACGGCTTCCTGGATTTTATCGTCAAGAGAACAAATATGAAGAAACGGCTGGCCAGCGTGTTGCGTATGCTGCAACATAAAATGGAAGAATAGATATGCAGTAGTTCAACCAGCCGAATATATACCGGACAGCATATCAGAGGTGCGGTGCTCGACCGGTACCAATGGATTGGTTTTAAACATTCATAGAGCCCTTTGGAAAACCGGGCGGCGGTTCCTCGTTCGAAAGTTTTTCTCTTTTTGAGTTTGTTTAAATATCTGCAGACCATGATAAATGCCTGTCAAC
>CAJXOW010000047.1 GCA_913057825.1 uncultured Balneolaceae bacterium
CCCCCGGTGGATGAAAAGTACAATCTATTCCAAATATTAAAAAACGAATAATGCGTATCTTAACCAATTATTTTAAATTTTGCATCCCGTTTCCGGAATTTCACCTGCCAATTGGCCTAGTTCGTTGACACAAAGGGGGGGCTTCAGCCAGAGAAATTCAGCGGCTACTTGCTATTTATAAAACAGTGACCGGGATTATCAACAAATAGTTATGACAAAATCCTAATCAATAAGCTGAACAACTCAAGTGCTTCAGAGCCCCCTTTATGTCAACGAACTACGCCAATCAGTTTCATTTCGTCGATCATTTTAATACTATGCATTTCATTGGATATTATCTAAAATCCGGATCAGTTAACTATCAACTTCAGAGGACTGATGCATCGATGCACGACACTTCGTCAACTTCTTTTTTGTTTACTTCTGTAATATGGAACCGGAACAGGCGTTAACAGCCTGTATGCTGACATTCCGGTCCCTCTATCACCTGTAATTATTCATTTATAGATGCGCAATACCTTTAAAAATATAAAATACTGGACGCTGCTTGTCGGATTTGTTTTTCTCTCCGTCTTCACGGCAAGAGGACAAAGTTTTGAAATAGGCAAGTTTGGCGGAGATCTGCTATCGGTCGGAGGGGGCGCCCGTCCCCTGGGCATGGGCAGCGCTTTTACGGCTGTAACCGCTGATGTTTCGGCCGGTTACTGGAACGTTGCCGGGTTGGCGGAAGTAAAGAAACTGGAAGTCATTTACATGCACTCGGAGCGTTTCAACGGACTGGTAGGATACGATTATGGCGCATTTGCTTTGCCCGTACGATCCGATCAGGGCGTTTTTGCAGTCAGTTTTTTCCGCCAGGGCGTCGACGACATCAAAAACACGCTCAACGCCTGGGATCCGGACCGACAGCGGCCTCGCGGCAACCCGGAGCAGTATATTACCGAGTTCAGTACCTACGATATGGCCTTTCTGCTCTCCTACGCATCCCATTACAACGAAAAGATTCGCTGGGGAGCCACTGCTAAAATATTAAACAGCCACCTGGGCCCCTTCGCAGATGCCTGGGGATACAGCCTGGACCTGGGTCTTCAGTATGATGCCCCGTTTGCCACTTTTGGTGTTAACCTCATGGATATCACGACCATGATGAAATTCTGGAATGTAAACGCGGATGCCCTCGAACCACTAGCCGATTCGTACGGCGACGAAATTCCCGAGGGACAGAATGAATTGATTCTGCCCATGGTCAAAGCCGGAGTCAGCAAACAATTTGCCTTCGATGATTTTAACCTGATCGCCGCAACTGACGTGGATGTTCGTTTTGAAGGGCGACGGACCCATTATCTGAATGCAGGGGATGTCAGTTTTCACCCTCATATCGGCGGGGAGTTGAGCTATCGCAATACTCTCAGCTTTCGAGCCGGCCTAACGAACTTTACCCGGGGTTTTGACTCCGGCCTGTCGATTTCGCCCACGCTCGGAGCCGGATTGCAATTTAACACCTTCAGCCTCGATTACGGGTTTTCCAGCTTTGCCGGAACAACCGCCGACTTTGGCTTCACCCATCGCATTTCGCTTCAGTTGACCATTTGACAATCCTGGTCCGCTTTATATATTGGAGCTATTTCATGTGATCATGAGCTCAATGGCTTATTTTAAAAGCGCACCTGTCGACCTACAATCATCGCTTAAAAATATTCGATTAATCTGAATTAATCATTATCTATCTGTGCGCATCCTGATTATTGGTCCTACTGCTGTCGGAAAAACGGCTGTTTCACTTGAACTGGCAGAACGTATTAACGGAGCCATCATCTCGGCTGATTCCCGACAATGCTACAAATATATGAATATCGGAACAGCCACTCCCGACCCTAACGAATTGGACCGGGTTCCCCATTACAACATCTCCATTTTTACTCCGGATCAACAGGATACAGCTGCCGACTTTCGGGAGCGGACGTATAAATGGGAAACGGAAATACTGACTAACCACAATCACGTACTCTATGTAGGAGGCAGCACCCTTTATCTACAGTCCGTATTGCAACCATTCGACGATGTGCCCTCCGCCAATCCGGACAATGTTCAAGACCTCAAGCAACGACTTGATTCGGAAGGCGTGAAAGCGCTCTACGAAGAGCTGGTGGAAGTGGATTCCGACTATGCTGAAAAGATGGACGGAATGAATCCCCAACGCATCATCCGTGCACTCGACGTCTGGCAGCAAACCGGGAAACCGTTCAGCTCTTTTCACAGTGGAAATAACGAAATTCAACCTCCCGAAGACACCGTGGCATTCGGATTACACCGACCCCGCAAAAAGCTGCATGAGCGCATCCACAAGCGAGTCCATCTAATGCTCCAGAAAGGGCTGATCGAAGAAGTCCAGCAGTTGCTCGATATGGGGTACAACAATGATGTCAAATCCTTGAAAACCGTCGGATATAAGGAAGCTATCGAATATATTAAGGAAAAGCGTGACAAAGAGTCCATGATTGAAGACATGAAAATCCGCACCCGCCAATATGCCAAGAAACAGATCACCTGGTTTCGTCGATGGGATTTCATTCACTGGATAGATGCCCATGAGCGTAAGCCGGAAGGGATGGCAGACGAAATAGAGAAAAAACTGGCTAGGAAATCTAATGAGTGAAATCCGTGGTAGCGGGCTTGTAGAATAAACCTTAAATTTATGCATTAACAAAAACCGAGAAACCCATAAGCCAAGATGTTTAAAGCCACCGTAAATATTACCCTTCGGGATTCCATACTGGACCCCCAAGGCAAAGCCACACACCACGCCCTGCAAAATCTGGGGTTGAATCAAATTTCCAAAGTACGTATCGGCAAACTGGTTGAACTCAACATCGATGCAGATACCGAGGAAGAGGCACGTTCTATAGCCGAAGATGCCTGCACCCAGTTGCTGGCCAATGCCGTAGTGGAAGATTACGAAATAACAATCCATAAAAAGCAAACGGTTAGCTAAGGACAGGTATGAAGCTTGTCACAACCCGTTACATAGCACACGGCAGCGACCCCGACAAATTACCCTCGCCCCAACCGGCTGAACCTGATGTTGAGGTGCAAGATCAACCGGATGAGCAGGCAACCGGGGACGAAGATAACCCCTGGAAATTGATACTTTACAACGATGAAGTTCATACTTTTGAAGAAGTGATCAATCAACTTATAAAAGCATTGGGATGCGGCCGGTCTAAAGCCGAAAAAATCGCCCGGAAAGCTCATAGCAATGGAAAAGCCCTGGTTTTTGAGGGAACGTTTGAGGAGTGTTTTGAAATCAATACCATATTGCAGGAAATTCAACTTGTCACTGAAATAAAAGGATAACACTGTGTCTACCACATTTGGAATAATCGTATTTCCCGGTTCAAATTGCGATCACGACGCCTTCTATGCCCTGGATGAAGTCATGGGTATGGAAACTAAATTTATCTGGCATAAAGATACCGACCTCTCAGGGATCGATGTAATTGTCATACCCGGCGGATTTTCATACGGGGATTATTTGCGTTCCGGGGCTATTGCCCGCTTTTCTCCTATTATGAATGAAGTCGAAAAAGCGGCAAACGAAGGGGTCCCCATTATCGGAATTTGCAACGGCTTTCAAATTTTACTGGAAGCCAACCTGTTACCCGGGGCCATGATGCACAATCAGCAGTTGCGGTTCGTATGCAAGAACGTCTTTATACGCTGCGAGACCACCGATTCTATCTTCACCAGGGGATTGAACAAGGATCAGGTACTTGATATACCGGTCTCCCACGGGGAGGGCAACTATTTTATTTCGGAGGACGGCTTGAAAGAGCTGCAGGATCATGACCAGATTGCATTCCGGTACTGTGATGAGCACGGAGAGCTCACGCCCGAAGCCAACTTCAACGGATCAGTGGATCATATAGCCGGCATTTTAAATCGTAAAGGCAATATCCTCGGACTGATGCCCCACCCGGAACGGGCGGTGGAACCTCTGCTTGGATCCTCTGATGGACGCATCTTTTTTGAATCCCTGCTGAACCGGGTGGTTGGCGCCTGATTTGGGATATACTGGATTTTATACTTAGCTAATTGATCTTATAGCTACTCTAGCCCGGAATTAAGCTAGGCGCTGGAATCATAATTTATTTGATGCTATACTGTCTCAATAGACCGGAATCTTTTCCCATAAACGAATGATCAATTATATCGATGCGGCCGCATGAAAACGCTGTATTCCAAAAATCTGGTTAAACGATACAAAAAACGAGCCGTGGTGTCCGAGGTATCGTTGAACCTCTCTCAGGGTGAGATTGTGGGATTACTGGGACCTAACGGGGCGGGAAAGACCACTACGTTCTATATGTTCGTAGGACTCATCCAGCCTAATGAGGGACATATTTATCTTGACGATCAGGATATCACCGCGCAACCCATGTATAAAAGAGCGCGCCAGGGGATTGGCTATCTATCACAAGAGGCCAGCGTATTTCGAAATCTTACCGTCCGCGAAAACCTGGAGTCTGTTTTGGAATTTTTCTCCGTACCGGATAAGGAGATCCGCGAAAGAGCCGATCAACTCATTGAGGAGTTTGGGCTTAAATACGTGGAGAACAGCAAGGGATACACCCTTTCGGGCGGAGAACGGCGTCGTACGGAAATTGCACGTTCGTTGATTACCAATCCGCGCTTCATTCTACTCGACGAACCTTTCGCCGGCATCGATCCGATTGCCGTCGAGGATATCCAGGAGATCGTATCTCAATTGAAATACCGGGATATTGGCATTTTCATCACCGATCACAATGTGCACGAAACGTTGGCCATTACTGACCGCGCCTACCTGATGTTCGAAGGGAAAATTTTAAAGGAAGGATCAGCCGACGACCTGGCCGAAGACGAAGAAGCTAAAAAGCTATATTTAGGACAGCAATTTCGGCTTGACCGGTATAATTATTAGGGCTCCAAGCTCCACGCCAAATCATACCAGTGTTTGGCTGTGACAGCGCGGTTTGTTGTCAGGGGATACGAAATGTTGAATAATCCAAACCAGGGGAACAAGCTTTTTTTCGGACGAGACTACTTACCTATTGTATAGTCAATACATGTTCAATAACTCATCGTTTTATAAAAGACAGTTCTCAAAAGACTGGCTTCCAAAATGCGTGGAGCCTGGAGCTTGGAGCCTGGAGCATTTTACACCGACGCCGCAATCTGATTCAGGAGCTCCTCATTACTTTCCGTATTTTTCAATACTTTCAGCAAACTGGACATCGACTCTTTCGGGGATTTCTTGAGCAGGTAGCGGCGTACCATATTGCGCTCTTCGATAGAGCCGGGGATGAATTTATCTTCATTTCGTGTTCCCGAAGCGGTGAGATTAATAGCCGGAAAGATACGATCATTCGCCAATTCGCGATCCAGAACCAATTCCATATTACCGGTTCCCTTGAACTCCTCAAAAATCAAGTCGTCCATCCGGGAGTTGGTTTCAATCAGGCAAGTCGAAATAATCGTCAGCGAACCGCCTCCCTCAATATTACGGGCCGAACCGAAAATCTTCTTGGGAATTTCCAGGGCTCGAACATCGAGACCCCCCGACAGCGTACGGCCACTGTTAGACTGAATCGTGTTATACGCACGCCCCAGCCGCGTCAGCGAATCGATCAACAACATTGAATCTTCTCCTTCTTCAGCCTTCCGTTTGGCATATCCCAGTGCCAATTCCGTAATGCGGATATGGCTTTTGGTGGGATTGTCGTTGGAGGAGGCAAACACTTCCCCCTTTGTGCTGCGCATGAAGTCGGTAACCTCTTCGGGGCGCTCATCAACCAGTAAGACCGACAGGTTAATATTGGGGTGGTGTTCATGTACACTCTGCGCTATCTGCTTGAGCAGTACAGTCTTGCCCGCCCGGGGCGGTGATACGATCATGGCACGTTGCCCTTTTCCCACCGGGGCAATCAAGTCGACCACCCGCATTTCGATATCGTCCGCGTTATAACCGAGCTTGATATGCTCGTTGGGCATAATCGGGGTTTGGTGCTCAAAGCGATTGACCTTTTGCCAGAGCTCGGGATCCTTATCATTTATTTTTTCAATGGAGTGGACATGTTTATGACCTTTTTGATCTTCTTCATATTCCCCTTCCAGTTCAAGGCCGGGCCGTAAATCATGATGTTTGACTTCATCCGGCTTCAGGAAGGGATCCTTCGGATCATAGGAGAACTCATGATCTTTTTTCCTGATAAACCCGTACAGTTTCTCATTCAATTCCAGCACGCCATTGTAACGACCGCCTATCTCAACATTTTTATTATTGATAAACTTGGGAATAAACACATTTCCTTTATTATTGCGGCCTTTTCGATTACGTCCTTTGGATCTAGCCATAGTAACTCTTGTTATATATTTGTATTCAAATCGATCACTAAAAAAGGATCGGAGTCAAAAATTCCATTATCGATTAAGTTGGAGGCAAGGCATACAAAAATGCAAAATGGGTTAATGCACTATTCGTAGAATGGATTTGCCTAAAACAAGGGAAAAATAAAACAATTCCTGCTATTAAAGGTAACCCGGGCTCTCAGTGTTGCCGTTAACCGATCGTTTGATTTCGGAATGAAGCAACCCCCAACCTGATTATGCCATTTTCCTAACGAGCATGTTACTGACAAAAGAAACGCCCGGATTCCAACTTCCAGCTATTGTAAGATATAAAATATCGAGTAAATACAGAAATAATCTGTCTTATCGAACTTTGGTAGTCTCATTAATCCAGCCGTAGCAATCATGGAGATTATCACTCACCTTCATCGATTCGCCTTCCTCCCAGTTAGAGAAGAACTTCTCCTCCTTCGTAGGAGTCACCGGCTCATACGACTGGTAACGTGAATCAACGACACTTTTGGTTGTTTGATCAACCTGCAGCGCTTTGTCCAGATAATCCAGCACTAACCAGTAAACGACTTTATCCTTACGATCCATTTCCCGATTACTGGTGCAATTACTTACCGCACGTGCATATATCTTGGAGATAAGCAAGTAGGGCTCTCCCCAGTCCGAATCGTAATCAATCGCCTTGCGAGCCCACTGTCTCGCCTGCTGAAGCCTATCCTGGTTCAGGTATGATTCAGCCAAATCCATTGCAGCGGTTTTAAGTTGTTCCGGATCATCCGTTTTATTCAAGGCTTCTTTCAGATAATTGATGGCCTGTGCGTAGTTAGCATTGTTCATGGCAATTTCCGCCAGTCGAATCGCATTGCTATAATTCGACTCAAGTTTATACAATCGCTGGGCAATATCTTTAGCATCCGCAAACATCTCCTGTTCCTCGTAAATCTGCAGTAACTGATCCAGGAGCTCTACATTCTTTGGCTCGCTCTCCAACTGGGATTTCAGAAAATCAATACGTTGTTGAGGCGTATCAAAAAGTCGATTTCTTACCTGGTCAAAGTACTGCACGAGCTTGTCCGATGCATAGGGTTCCGTCTTTTTAACCATGGCGAGCGCACTATCCTTTTTCCCGTCGGAGATAAGCTTTTGCAGAGCAACCTGTACATAGTACCCCTCGCCTCGTTTCGTAAAACGTTCGGGATTTTGCTCGTACAGCTCCATATAGAGGCTATGGGCTTTATTGGCTGCATTGGACAGATGGTCCGTATTCTGTTGATAAAAACGAGCTTTCTTCAGCTTCCATTCAAAGGAGTCAAACTCTTTATCGTCCGTCAGGGTTTCAAAAGCAATGTCAAAGACCATGAGGGCCGAATCAAGATACGTCGACCGAACGGTGGGATCTTCCTGCTCATTGGCCGTTTCGGAGTAGACCGTGATCATACGGTCCAGGTTTCGTTCCAGGTCAAATTTGGAATATCCCTCGATTTTCTTCGGTTTTGCAAATATCATCCAGCGACCGTAATCCAATGCCATTTGATAATTTTCGGATCGATAGTTCTCCAAAAATATCGAATAGGCCGACAATCGGTCCAGTTGATACGGTGGTTCGGTTTTCTGCGCTTGTGCCACCGAGTTTCCAGTCCAACACAAGACTATCGCTATCAATATGAATTTTTTCATAGTGCTTCTCGCCCTTGTTACTTAAGTGATTAGAATATCTTGTCTTTTTATCGTTTACTGCAATTTTGGTCTGAAGAACATCAGTTCTGCCAGGTTAAATGACAATCGCATACCCCAGATGCGCTCCCGAACTAATCCGTCAGCCCGCGTTCCCCGCAGTCCATAATGAAAATTCAGATCTATCGAAGAACGTGTATCCGGTGATAATATACCCAGACCAAATGAAAACATCAGGGTTTCAATTCTATGTCCCTTCAGCTGCAGGTGTCCTTGGTCGTACGAGACACCAAAATTATATTTAAAACGAGACCAAAAAGTCTCGTAATCACTGATATAGGGTCGATAACGTACTCCCAAACCAGCTTTATAACGATCCACATTGTTGGCAGATTGTTGACGGGAAAACCCGTTGTATTCCGACCATTGACCAAATTTAAGTTCACTGCTTATACTCCACAACGCATTAGGCTGATAGTTTATTCCGATGCCCGCTTTCAGGGGAAGCTTGACCGTTCTTGTACCGTAGGCATCTTTCCCTTCTATGACTATGGTTCGAAGCCGGTTAGCCACTTCTTTGTCGGACTCCACAATACGTTTCGCATTCAGGTTAACGGGCAATGTAGCAGTCAGACCAATATCAAGCTTGTCATCCGGTTTCAGCACGCTAACCGGCGACACCAGTACACCGAAGCGATTTCCAAAACCCTGGTGAGAGGTGGTCTGATCCAAATTAATTTTTTGATATTCACTCTCACTCCAAATTACGGTCAAATCGCTTTGCAGCGGGCCATACACATACGAACCGGCATATCCCAGGGAGAGGTGTTTGTTAATTTTCCACCCTACTCCGAGTTCTAACCTGTTCAACCCGCCCGATCCGTGATCTTCTATCCCGTAAACCAACGTATCCCTGCTATTATTAGCGTAAGGAGGCAAGGTATTTTGCTCGAAGGAAGTAAAACTCCGCCGCGTTAACGGGTGTAATGAAACAGAAAGACTTAACTTATCTTTTTTAAGCGGAAACACTCCCTGAAACATGCTCATGCTCAAACGAGCGGTCTTGGCACTTCCCTGCCGGTCGCTCGCTATATAGCGATTCAAATTCACTCCCCCCGTAGCCTGGGTAAATACATTACGGCCCCAGAGTGCGGGATTGGCCAGACTGGGAGCATACGAATCATACACGGCATAGCCTATCAACCCCATTCCATCCGCATAGGAAGCCCGATAGTCTACAGGAGTTCCCACTCCCAGCGATGAATAAATTGAACCGCTGGTCAGTTTGTCCGGCTCGGAAATTTGTCCAGGCGCCGTCCCTACGTTAAGCAGGATTAATAAGCAAATCAGGTAAAAATATCTCAACTTAATCGACTTAATTGCTTTCAATATCTGAATTAACAAAAGTTAACAGTAAACGGGGATACGTATAGCGGGCCTTCGGATTTGACAATACGGTGGATCGAATGATGCCATCATTTTCGTTCATATCGTTAGTTGACAGCAGGGCACCGATAAACCGATCAGAAGAAGGCTGCACAAACAGTTGTTGATTAACGTATCGCGTTAAATCAAATCGGAAGGTATAATCCACCGAATCGAGTTGCACTTCAAATGCAGTATTAAAAGTTGAAAGTGAATACTTCAGATCTTTCGGATCGTGTAAATAGAGCCCCATAATATCGGGAGTCGGCCGCACATGATTGCCGGGAAGGCTGTTACGCATACGCTCCCTGTCCACATCAAAAACCATTTCTCCCCTGGCAATATTTTCGGAACCAAGCGTTTCACGATCACTTTCAAATATAAAATTCACCGCATTTTCCTGGGTACTGTAAATGCGGTCCAGTGAGTCGGGCAGTGTGGGAACGTTTTGGCGATCCAGGCTGTATCCCCAGCCTGATATATCCAATTCGGTTTTTACCGTATCTCCCGGGTTTTGGAAGACGAAACTAGTTTTGCTGGCATTAATGGCTACAATTTTATTACCGTCCACCGGGCGAAGGGCCAATCCTTTAAAGTTATATCTATAAAGGGAATCGCGTGTATTGGGATTTTCATAAAAATATTCCCGGTATTTTTGATACCAGCTATCCGGCAAATCGATCACCAGCGAATCTTCCATATTAATATCGGCGGTAGCCACCACATTATCGCTAACCGGCACATCCGAATCGATTTTCCAGGCCACCCCTCTCCACGGCTCAGCCATCTCAACCAGCTCTACCGTCGTTGTCGAGGTGGTATCCCCATACACATTCGCAGTTGAAATCCCCAATTCAAGACCAAAAGAAGCGTCCGGGTGCAGGGTGTCAACACTCTGGCTCACGACCGGTTTAATGACGCCCGTGGCAGTCAGGTCCCCAAACAGCTGATCGTTATATGCTCCCACCGACAAATACGGTTTGTTGCCGGTAAAAACGGGAAAACCGGATTCCACCTTGAAGTCATCCACCTTCAAGGTATCCAGGTTGACCTCGGCTCCTGTTTCCACGAACCCGGATCCGACTACTCCCGGATCCTCACAGGAACTGATAAGTGTGACCAGTAACAAACTCAAACCTGCAGCGAACCATATGTTAAACCTGTTGCCGCAGGTATCTTTCAACCAAGCTATCAAACTAACCAATGAATCAACTACTTTATTTGCATTCAAAACTCTTATTTAATCGTCCTCGTCGCCGGCAATTTCCTGGTAATACTCCGCAAACTTGCTGGAAACATCCTGTGGAGCACCTTGAATTTTCCGCGGTTCGATATCCATTTCATCGAACAGGTCGTCCAGTTCATCCGTGATTTCGTTACCCGTCACGACATGATCACTGAACATTAAGCCCAGCCGGCGAATGTCGACCTTGCCGTCTGTTATCAAATCGTCCGCATCCACATCATCCGGCAAGTTCAGGTGTTCCAGAATTTCTTCATCAAAGATACCCTGATTTTCAGGATGATGGAGGTTATAGATCAATTGGGTATCCTGAAAAACATCCTCATCCTTGTAGAGGGATCTTACCAACAAGGGGATCAAGCCAGCGGGCCAATCATGACAATGAATCAGATCGGGCTTCCAGCCGAGTTTCTTAACGGTTTCAAGTACTCCTTTGTTATAAAAAACCAGTCGTTCATCATTATCGTCGTAAAAATCCCCTGAATCCGGGTCATTAAACAATCCGTTTCGCTCGAAGTAGGTCTCGTTGTCGAGGAAATAAACCTGTAATTTTGCATTGGGTATGCTCGCAACCTTAATTCGCATGCTTTCCACACTTTCTCCTACCTCGACTTCGATGCCCGAAAGACGAATTACTTCATGCAGACGATTGCGGCGATCGCTGATCGTTCCGTATTTAGGTAGTAAAATGCGAATTTCATATCCCTGATCCTGCAACGAGGCAGGCAGGAACCGCAACAGATCGGCGGTATTCGTCATACGGGCAAAAGGTGAAATCTCAGCTGCAGCGTACAGTACTTTCATATTTTATCAGTTTGACAATTAGGATGGTTTATAACTTTGATGAGATGATGGCAATTACTCTTCTTTTGGTGCATTGCTCTCTTCTTCATCGTCGACGTAAAACTGATCCATCTCGTCCTCCAATGAATAGAAATCGAACAAGGTATCCCCGCGAAGCCCCAACCGCAACGTTTCGACGGGTATCACTTCAGCAGGCGCTATATTTCCGAGATTAACATTACTGCCGAATTTTCGGATAAACCAGACTTGCTGTTGCTTTTTGGGAGCTTCGAATATCATTTTCTCCACCGGTATCTGGTCAACGATTTCGTCAATTAAACCAGAACGGACTTCACCATTCGGACGAAAAACACCTACGGTCCCACTTTCCCGGGCTTCTGCAATAATTTTCCAGGCTCCGGCTTCCAGCTCTTTATTAATCATGCTAACCCACTTGTACGGGGGAATTATATCGTTCGGATTCTTACTGCCCACTTCTGAAAGCACCGTGAAATCCTGGCTCAGCTCCGAAATTATATTGCGTTTGCGGTCGTCGGATAACCATATCGTTCCGTTAGAGACTTCGACGTATTCTATATTAAAACGTTTCAACAACTTTTTGTAGGCATCCAACTGATCACGCAGCACATAGGCTTCAAACAAGGTCCCCCCAAAATAGACCGGAATATCGGCGTTATCATACACCGCCAATTTATCTTCCAGGTTCTGCGTGACATAAGAAGTTCCCCAACCCAGTTTCACGATATCCACATAATGCGAACTGGATTCACAGAAATCTTCTGCTTGTCGAACACTAAAACCTTTGTCAAGGGCTAGCGTAATCCCTTTTTCACGCGGTTTTTCGGTTCGATCGGGTAGATTATTCAATTTGAAAGCCATAATATTCGATTTTTTCCAAAATTTGAATGGGTCAAAGATACTAAATGGATCTATCTTATTAAAGGATTCCGGCTATTCGATTGCCAAAGCGCTTAATGCCTTGGTTTTCAATGATCTCTTCTGACTTCATTGTCAGGTTGTCGATTACTCAAGTTAACCAATTTTTTAATGTGTTCCTTATCCACCTGATTCAATTGATCGGCTGTGTATCTCCACAACCAGTTTCCTTCTGCTTCACCCGGCAGGTTCATGCGATGTTCATTTCCCAGGTTCATAAAGTCCTGTAAGGGAAATATCGCCTGATCAGCCACCGATAGCATTCCCAGTCGAATTAATTCCCAGTTGACACTCGAACCGTCCGAGCGGACATAACGACGCAAGAAGTCTTTTTCTTGCTCGGGGGCACTTTCGTACCATCCCAGCGTTGTATCGTTATCATGGGTGCCGGTATACACCACCGAATTGGGATGATAGTTGTGAGGTAGAAAATCATTGGCTGAATCGCTGTTGAAA
Organism: uncultured Balneolaceae bacterium; assembly: GCA_913057825.1. Lineage (GTDB taxonomy): Bacteria > Bacteroidota > Rhodothermia > Balneolales > Balneolaceae > CAJXOW01. The sequence continues at coordinate 12,938 of CAJXOW010000047.1, forward strand.
GCAAACTGCAAAATCTTCATTCCCGGCAGATTATATTTATCGCGCAGCGCTTCCACCTCCGGAGTCATTACGCCGAGATCTTCTGCAATAATGGGAACTTCTCCCAGCTCTTCGTGCACCGTATCAAAAAGTTTCTCGCCCGGAGCTTTAATCCACTCCCCATTGACAGCCGTTTCCTCATCGGCATCAATTTCCCAATAGGCCTCGAATCCCCGGAAGTGATCCACCCGTATTGCATCATACATTTTGAACATCTGCTCGAAACGCTGTATCCACCAGGAAAAGTGGTCAGCCTGCAAATTATCCCACCGGTAGAGCGGATTACCCCAAAGCTGACCGGTTTCGCTGAAATAATCCGGCGGAACCCCGGCCACTTTTGTCCGTTTACCCTGTTCATCAACTTCGAAGTATTGTGAATTAGCCCACACATCGGCACTGTTGTGGTCCACAAAAATCGGAATATCCCCCACTACCCTTATGCCGCGCTCATTGGCGTAGGAACGAAGGTCGTTCCATTGATTGAAAAACTCGAATTGCACCCAGTAGTGATAATCAATGCGATCACTGAACTTATCACTGAACTCCCTCAGGGACTCAGACTTGCGCTGGGCAAGATCCGGATCCCATTCGTTCCAGAGTGCAAAGTCATACTGTTCAAGGCAGGTCATAAACAACGTAAAGTCATCCAACCAGTGTTGGTGCTCTTGTTTGAACGCCTCCATACGACGCTGCTGCTGCTGGTCGGCATGCTTGTAAAAACGGCGAGCTGCTCTCTCGAACAGATTCTGTTTGAGATCAAAAGCTTTCTCATACTCTGCCACGCTTTTGGAAGGCTGCTGGACCTCTTCTACTTCTTCTTTTTCCAGCAATCCTTTATCCACCAGGATATCGGGACTAACCAGGTAGGGGTTGCCGGCGAAGGCCGAATAGCTGGCATATGGAGAATTGCCGTATCCGGTGGGCCCCAGCGGCAGTACTTGCCATACAGTTTGATCGGTATCAACCAGGAAATCCAAAAAAGTACGTGCTTCCTCACCGAAATCCCCCATTGCATACCTGGAGGGAAATGAGGTAGGATGTACCAACGTTCCGCAAGAGCGTGGAAAACGCATAACTTATCTCGTATTAACCTGTCAATTAGTCAAATTTGGTTTCAATATCATGCCGGCCAGCGGCGGTAGTGTCGTGACTATATGGGCATGCCGGTTGTGCCATTTCCCTTCATAAGCCTCTATTTGCTGCTTCCCTACGTCTGTTCCGCCGTAGTAGGCCGAGTCACTATTTAAAATCACATCATAGGTCCCCTTGTGTGGAACTCCAAACTTATAATCGTGATGCACCTCGGGAGTTAAATTCAGCAGAAATACCAAATGATCCCGTTCATCTTCCGACTTGCGGATAAACGACAGAATGCTGTTTTCGGCATCTGAAATGTCGATCCATTCAAATCCTTTCCAGTTGTGATCTACTTCATAAAGTGCTCGTTCCTGTTTGAATAGCCGGTTCAGATCCTTGATGAGCGATTGCATGCCGCGGTGGTTTTCCCACTCCAGCAAGTGCCAGTCCAGTGACTGCGCTTCGGTCCATTCTTCCCATTGACCAAATTCTCCTCCCATGAATAACAGTTTTTTGCCGGGATGTCCATACATGTATGTATATAATAAACGCAGATTAGCAAACTTTTGCCAATCATCTCCCGGCATTTTTGACAAATTCGATTGCTTCATATGCACTACTTCGTCATGGGACAGCGGCAGAATAAAGTTCTCGGAAAACGTATATATAAGGGAAAACGTAAGCTGGTCGTGATGATACTTGCGGTACAAGGGATCTTTCTTAAAATATTCCAGCGTATCGTTCATCCATCCCATATTCCACTTATAGTCAAATCCCAATCCGCCATGTTCCGTCGGACTGGTTACCCCCTGGTAGGAGGTTGATTCTTCGGCCATGGTTAAAAATCCGGGATACCGCTCATGCAGGATGCCATTGATATCTTTAAGAAACTGAATCGCCTCCAGGTTTTCCCGTCCGCCGTACCGGTTGGGAATCCACTCTCCTTCTTCCCGGGAATAATCCAGATACAGCATCGAAGCCACCGCATCCACCCGAATACCATCTATATGATAATAGTCCCCCCAATACAAAGCGTTGGAGATCAGGAAATTTCGAACTTCCGACCGGCCATAATTAAAAATAAGCGTATCCCAGTCTTTATGCTCACCGAGCCGCGGATCTTCATGCTCAAACAAGGCTGTACCGTCAAACCGTCGAAGTCCATTTTCATCTTTCGTAAAGTGTCCCGGCACCCAATCCATCAACACCCCGATGTCGTGCCGGTGACATTTGTCGACCAGGTACATAAAGTCTTTCGGCTTTCCGAAACGGCTGGTTGGGGCAAAATACCCGGTTATCTGGTATCCCCAGGAGGGATCATAGGGATGTTCCGCCACGGGCATCAATTCAATATGGGTATACCCCAGATCTTTGACATAGGGCACCAGCTTGTCGGCCAACTCGCGATACGACAAGAACCCGGGATCGCTGTCCGGATTGCGCATCCATGAACCCAGATGAACCTCATAGACCGACAACGGCTGGTCGTGGCGCTGCTTTTCCTCTCGGGACTGCATCCATTCCTGGTCCGCCCACTCATAACCTGTCAAATCATATACAATGGAAGCCGTTCCCGGACGCATTTCCGAATAAAAACCAAACGGGTCGGACTTTTTGAGCGGTGCGTCGTTATACGGGGTTTTTATCTCATACTTGTAGATATCCCCGGCGTTAACATGGGGAATGAAAATTTCCCACAGGCCCAATTCATGATATTTTCGCATAGGGTGCACACGGCCGTCCCAATTATTGAACGAACCTATGACGCTAACTCTGCTTGCGTTCGGGGCTGTTACGACGAAATGGGTCCCCTGAACACCACCCACCTCCTTAAGATGAGCGCCCATGAATCGATGCGCCTGCTGGTGATTTCCTTCTCCCCAGAGTTGCAGGTCATCCGATTCGATCAACTTGTCAAAGGAATAGGGATCCTGAACTTCATAGACATCCCCATGATAAGGCTCAACCTTGAAGGTATAATCAAAGGTTTCGTCCGTATCCTCAAAAACATATTCAAACAATCCCTCTTCAGATAAACGCCGTAATTCCTTACTTTGTTCTTCTCCATAACAAACCCATGCACATTCGGCCTCTGGGCGCATGAGTCGAACAACGACGGCATCCTCCTTTTTAAAGGTGGCTTTGTGCATGCCCAAAACTGAAAAAGGATCCCCGTGAGATCCCTCGGATATGGCGTCAATTTGCTCCTGATCAAGTAAGAATCGGTCAGTCAATATCGGCTATTTTTTTTAAAGCGTGGTTAAATATACAATTTTTAGCAGGAATTCGGAATTGATTATACTATTTAGATGAAACCGACATCGTTTATCGCGCGGCGCTACCTGTTTTCGCGCAAACACATATCGCTTATATCGACGCTGACGCTGATCAGTATTCTCGGCATCACCATCGGTACAGCTCTTCTCATCGTTGTTCTCTCGGTGTTTAACGGATTTTTCGATGTCATCAAGAGCATCCTGCTTTCCTATGACCCCGATATTCGCATAGAATATCGTCACGGTAAATCATTTACCTTTGACGACCAGCAATACAAATTACTCAGGGGCATCCCCGAAATCAGAAATATATCCCCTTTTGCAGAGGGAAAAGGACTTGTGGTCCGCGAAGACGGACAAAAACAAGTCATTGAGGTTAAAGGTGTACATAAGGATTCATTTTTTCAATTACGTCAACAGCAGAGTGAAATCAAACAGGGAGTCAACGACCTGGGAGTAAAAAACGGGTCGCCGGGTTTATTGGGGGGCAGCATGTTATTGAGCAGGCTGGGCCTGGAAGTAGGCGATCAGGTATCTATCCTGAGCGCCGCGGGCATGCGTAAATCGCTCACCCACTTTTCAATACCGCGAATTTATCGGTTTGAAGTGCGGGGTCAATACTCGATAGACAAGATTATGGATGAGTCGGTGGTTTTCATCGACTTGGAGGCGGCCCAACGACTTTTCGATTACCGGAACAAAATCACCGGAGTGGACATAGCGCTGCAGAATTCATCGCAGGCCGAAGAGGTTAAGGAGAGGGTCCAGTCGCGGCTGGGACCCGATTACCTGGTAAAAACCTGGTATGATCTACAAAAACCGCTTTACGACGTGATGTACCTGGAGAAATGGGGGGCTTTTCTGATCCTGATGCTGATTGTACTGGTTGCCGTCCTGAACATCGTCGGATCACTTACGATGATTGTCATCCAAAAGAACCGGGATATCGGAGTCTTACGCACCCTGGGATTTGGCCCGGCGGCCATCAAGCGGATTTTCTTCAAGCAGGGTTTGTATGTGGGAGTCATCGGCTGTTTGATTGGTGGGGGGTTGGGATTGTTTTTAAGCTGGCTGCAAAAAACCTATAAGCTTATCGGGTTGTCATCCTCTTTCATTATTGATGCCTACCCCGTCAGCATACAACCCACCGACATCCTTATCATTCTTGCCGGCAGCCTGCTGCTATCGCTTGCCGCCAGCTGGTATCCCGCCCTCCGGGCATCCAAAATCGAACCCGCTGACGCTGTGCGATACGAGTAACCATCAAGAAGCGGCCGCTTCTTGATGGTTACTCGTAGCTCGAAGCTCGAGGCTCGAGGCAGCTCTTTATTATTAATCAGAGACTGTATATAAAAAGAGGGGTAGTCGTATTTTTAATACCATCAAATTTTATGACGCATGCTTATCAACAAGATTACAAGCATTGCTTCGAGCCTCGAGCTTCCAGCTTCGAGCAGAGGTGAAAGGTGAAATCCGGACAAAAAACTCAAAACCGAGTAGCAACCCATAATACAGACTGGTAACTGTCTTTCGCCCTTCCCCCCTTCACCTTTCACCTCTTTAATACGTATCCGGGAGATCGTTTTCGTAGAGGATGACGTCGCCGGCCTTTGCCTGTGCGCGGACAATTTTGTTGGCTTCGTGGAGCGAGCTGCATAGGTGTATGCTGTCGGGTTCCGCCCCTGATTCTCTGAGTCCGTCGGCGATAGGCCGGGTTCGCTCCTTGCCCACCAGGATGTATAAATCCAGTCCGACTTCCCCCATATACTTGCCGAACTCTTTGTTTTCCTGCTCTTCGCGTTCACCCAGCTCGATCATGCCCGGCGTCACGATAATCTTGCGGCCGGTATCAAACTGTGAAAGGGTCTCTACCGCATTGCGGGCCCCGACCGGGTTGGAGTTGAAGGCATCGTCGATCACAAACAGTTCCCCCTCTTTCTTGAGCTCCAGCCGGTGCTCAACAGGTTTTACCTTTCGAGCGGCTATGCGTATCGTTTCCAGTCGCATGTCAAACAGCCGGGCTACCCCCACCGCCTGAAGCATATTCATCACATTGTGTTTGCCGAGCAGTGCCATTGTTATTTCGATTTCGTTCTCTCCCTGATGCAGTGTAAATCGCGTTCCGTTTTCATCATAACGGATATCGTTCGCCCAAACATCCGCCTGCTTCAGCCCGGTAAAGGTAAACGTAACATCATCGCGAAGCTCGCTCATGGCTTGTACCCGTTCGTCATCCCCATTAAGAACGGCGCGGCCGCCCGGCTTCAGGTATTGCACTATTTCGCTTTTCGTACGGGCAATTTCACCGACGCTTCCAAAAGTTTCGAGATGAGCAATACCCACATTGGTCACTACCGCAACATCCGGCGGAGCAATTTTACACAATTCCTTGATGTTTCCAGGATAACGGGCTCCCATCTCCAGCACCAGCACCTGGTGCTGTCGTTCAAGACGATTGTTAATGACCTTGCAAATCCCCATGGGGGTATTATAACTCGAGGGAGTGGCACATACATTGTAGCGCTCTTGAAGCAAATCCCGAATCATAAACTTGGTACTGGTCTTTCCATAGCTGCCGGTAATAGCTACTACGGTCAAATCCGGGCGCTTTTGCAGTTTTTTTCGGGCCTGGCGCTTATAATAGCGGTGAACCATCTTCTCGACAGGCCACGTCAGTCCCCCACCCACATATATAAAGAAAGGAACAAGCATATCCCCCAGAAGCCAACTAAATCCAAGCAGTTGCACATCCGCATTCAAGTGCGTCCGCTGAAAAGCCACCTGTGTTCCCAAAAGGGGGATAAAAACCGCAATGATACCGAAAGGAATCATCAAACGAATCATTCGGGCCGTAAACACCAATGGCTTCTTTTCACCCCCCTCGCTATAGAAATCGGTCGGCCCAAACCAGAAAACCCCGTAAATCCCCACGATAATAGCGGAAGCGCTATTGGTAAGGCTGTCCGACAAAAAGGCTATCAGGGTAAACAGAATAACCAGAAACAGCACATGTTCGGTTGTTATCACGCGTTTATGCCAGTTATTCTTCAACCATCGCGAATAATCCCCGAACTTGTAGCCCGACAGCTGAAACATATGCAGGAAATACCTCGCCCTCAGCCATAGATGACGGGCCATAATCGCGATAAATACATAAGTTATTAAATCGATAAATGTAAAATACCAGGCCACTTTAACCGATTTTTGGGATTAAAAACAACAGGCACGAGGAATGAACAAGAGTTTCATTTGCGAAACAAGTAAATGTTAACATATTTAGATGAAGCGGTTCGTAACTTCACCATTAGTTATTGGATGTTGAATGCCTCAGAAAGCGCGAACGGCAGTTTGTTGGCCGGAAACTTGTCTTGGTTTATTGACAGTTAACAGCTACTTGCCGATCAAATATCTATAGTAATAAAAAGCTTATACTCATAAAATTATAATACTTCGGACCCGCCGTTCACACATTCTTCGGCATCTCAAAGAATGTTACGAAATAAAGAACGACTTAAAATAGAATTAAAACACTATTAAATATTCATCACAATTGAAACAATTATGAAGCTAATTATTCCGATGGCGGGACGCGGTACCCGTTTACGTCCCCACACGCATACTACCCCGAAACCACTTATGCCGGTAGCGGGAACGATGATTGTCGAACGCATTATCAACACTTTTGGAAGAACGCTGGATCGTGAGATCGATGAGATCGTATTTATTCTCGGCGATTTCGGCAGTGACATACAAAAGGAGCTGACCGAACTCAGCAAGCGTCACGATGCTGAAGCCACTTTCCGCAAACAAGATGAAGCACTCGGAACTGCACATGCCGTTTATTGTGCGGAAGAAGACCTGGAAGGCGAATGCATTATCGTTTTCGCCGATACAATTTTTGATACGGATTCGACCGTAACCGTGGAAGACGCCGACAGCGTCATCTGGCTCAAACAGGTCGAAAATCCCAGCCGGTTTGGTGTAGCCGTGCATGAAGGAGAGCGCATTACAAACTTTGTGGAAAAACCGGAGGAACCGATTTCCGATTACGCCATTATCGGAGTTTACTATTTCCGGGAAGCGGAAGAACTCAAAAAACAGATCAAGTACCTGCTCGACAACAATATCCGCGGAAAGGACAATGAATACCAGCTAACCGACGCCCTGGATCGTATGCTCCAGGATAACAAAGTCTTTAAGTCGGCTACGGTCGATGAATGGCTGGACTGCGGTACGCTGCCGGCCTGGCTCAGCACTTCCGAAACCATCCTGGAGAAAGAAAATCACCCGTACGACGAGAACGAGCACACCAACACCAGAATCATTCCACCGGTCTACATCGGCGACAATGTCAAGCTTAAAAACAGCGTTGTCGGCCCCAATGTCACCATTGATGACGGAAGTCGGCTGGATAATTGCATCGTACGAGACAGCATCATCCTGCGATCAAGCACCATCAAAAACAGTCACCTGGAAAATTCCACCATCGGCAACCATGTAAAGGCCAACCAGATTCACCAACCGGTGCATTTGGGGGATCATACCGTTATTAAGTAGCTATGCCCGAGCGCTGCGAGGAGTCACAGGTACTGTTCAGGGGGTAGGCGTTTGTTGGCTCCTTGCAGGATTTCGTGGGCCTTCTGGTCCGCTTCATGGGGCTCCAGGTGAATGGTAACCACTGCATCCCCATCCACAGCGTCCATAATGCGACGCTCCAACAGGGTCGCATCCTGGTGAGCTTTCTGCAGGCTCACCTCCGAATTAAAAGTGGTATGCAGCTCCACCCAGGTAGTGTTTCCGGTAGTTCGATGCCGCAGGTTATGATAATCCTTCATGCTGCCCGGCAATTCCTGGTTCAATACTTTGCGTATTTTTTGATCTTTGTCATAATCCCGCTCGTCCATCAATCCCCCGACCGAATAACGCAGCAGCTTGAATCCCTCATACATAATATACCCCGCAAGCAGGAAACTGACGATGGAGTCCAACAGCATCCAACCCGTATAATTAATGATCAACAGCGTGACGACAACCCCCAGACTCGTCCAGACATCGGTCAGCGTATGTTTTCCATTACTCTTGACAATCATATTATTCTCACTGCGTCCAACCCGAACCAGGTAGGTTCCCAGCACAAAATTAACCAGCGCAGCACCTCCCATTAAGTAGACCCCGGCCAGCAAATTGGAAATTTCAACCCCGAAAAGATAATTCTTAATAGCCTGATAGATAATGGTAATGCCGGCAATCACGATAACCGTGCCCTCCACTCCGACCGATATATATTCAATCCGTTCATGTCCGTAGTGATGATTGTCATCGGCGGGTTTTGCACTGAGGATCAACCCATAATACACGAATGAAACGGCCAACAGGTGTACGATTGATTCTGCGGCATCGGAAAGGGCCGCATTGGAGAACGTCAATACATACGCTGTCAACTTGACAACCAAGATGATCGACGATGCCACCAAACTCAATATCAGGGCAAATTTCGTACGATTTTGAATCATGAGAAGATTCGTCTTCAAGTATTTGAATACTCAAACCCCGCAGCCTAGTTGAACGGGCGTGTATGAAATTAAATATATTTCTTATACATACAATAGATGAGCGGCCAAACCGTAATGGGGTCCTGCGAGAAAAACTATGAACCCCTAACGGCTTTTTCCTATATTTGAAACCAAATTTGAAATACCAGCTAATCTGGATTAAACCAACAGCTACAGATCTGAAAGATAACGATTTTATTGAAAGGAAATAGAACGAACATAAAACGGACCGAGGACTTGCAGGATTTAAACCCTCAACATCAATACGTCTTCAAAAAAGTTTCCCGGGCAGCCGAACGGCTGAAACAACCGGCGTATGTGATTGGCGGATATGTGCGGGACTATTACCTGGGTCGAATGGAAGGCAATGATCTGGATATCGACTTTGTTACGGTCGGATCAGGCATTAAGCTGGCCCGAGAAGTGGCTCGGGAACTGGATACCGGCCGCATATCCGTATTCAAGCAATTTGGAACGGCCCAGGTCAAATACCAGGATATGGAACTGGAGTTTGTGGGCGCCCGGAAGGAAAGCTACCAGCGCGACTCCCGCAAACCGGTGGTCGAAGATGGAACGCTGGAAGACGATCAACGACGAAGGGATCTCACCATTAATGTACTTTCATGGTCCCTTAACAAGGAAGACTTCGGCACCCTGATCGATCCATTCGATGGATGGAATGATCTGCAAAATAAAATCATCCGAACTCCCGTCGACCCCTACCAAACCTTCGATGATGACCCCTTGAGGATGATGCGGGCCATTCGATTCGCCGCTGAACTGAATTTCAAAATCGAGGACGATACCTTCGACGCCATCAGAAAGATGGCCGACCGCATTAAGATCGTCTCCAGGGAACGCATCGTTACGGAACTCAATAAAATTATCATGAGTCCGGTCCCATCCTATGGTTTTGAACTCCTTTTCAAAAGCGGTCTCCTCAAGGAGTTCTTCCCCGAAATGCATGAACTGCACGGCGTAAAGGAAGTCAACGGCGTTCGCCACAAAGACAATTTATGGCACACCCTGGAGGTGCTCGACAATGTAGCCCGTAAAAGTGATAATTTATGGTTGCGGTGGGCCGCCATCATGCATGACATCGCTAAGCCCGCCACCCAAAAATTTGTCGAAGGAACCGGCTGGACCTTTCACGGGCATGATGCCCTGGGGGCCGACTGGGTGGAATCGATTTTTCGTCGCCTGGGACTGCCCCTGGACGAACGCATGCGATACGTACGCAAATTGGTCCGACTCCACCTTCGTCCCATAGCGCTTGTATCCGATGAAGTGACCGACAGTGCCATTCGACGACTGATCTACGAGGCGGGAGACGATATCGATGATCTGATGGAGCTCTGCAGGGCTGATATCACCAGCAAAAACGACCGGAAGGTCAAGCAGTACATGAGAAACTTTGATATCGTTGAACAAAAAATTCAGGAAGTCGAAGAAAAAGACCGGATTCGTCGCTGGAAAAACCCCATCGACGGTAATGAAATCATGGAAACGCTTGAACTGGACCCCGGACCCGTTGTCGGCGAAATTAAAGATGCCATTCGTGAGGCAATTCTTAATGGGGATATCCCCAATGAATATGACGCGGCGTTCGACTACATGATGAAAATAAAGGATCAATTTGTTAATCCATCTTCATCAGAAGAACAGAACGACAAATCCGACTCCTAGCACCGGCTGGGAGTGTAAAAGAACTGATTCAAATTTATTACGCATATGAGCAATGAACAATGGATAGGCGAGGCTTATGCAAAAATTAACCTCGGTCTCCACGTACTTGAACGTTTACCCACGGGATACCATGAGATAGAAACCGGCTTTGCCTTCATTGACTGGAGCGATCGCTTTACGGTTCAGTCCTCCAACCACATGCGAATTACAATTTCCGATGAAGAAGTTCCCTTAGACGGATCCAACCTGATCTCACGGGCCGTCAGAGCACTTAGAACCTATGTCGGCCTCTCCGGCACCTACAAAATCGAGGTAGACAAAAACATCCCTATTGGAGCCGGATTAGGTGGAGGGAGCAGTGACGCAGCCATGATATTGCGAATGCTCAACAAAATTGATGAGCTCGGCCTGGATGAACAAGATTTGATCGATCTCAGCCGGGACCTGGGCGCGGACGTGCCCCTTTTTATTCGCGGGAAAACCGGTATCGGACGAGGAATTGGACAACAGATCGAGTCCGTCGACATACAACCCTCCCTGTGGATTCTCACCGTTTACCCCGGTTTTGAATGCTCTACCGCCGAAGCCTACCAGCGGTGTCAACCACAACCGGAGCATGACTTTTCAGTTCAAAAGATTCTGACCGACCTCCCCTATGATGAGTGGCAATTTATGCTGGATAATGAACTGGAACCCCCTGTCATGCAACAGCACCAAATGATTGGCAACATCAAGGATCAACTCTATGAACTCGGTGCTGTCTACGCCGCCATGTCGGGCAGCGGATCCAGCATTTTCGGGCTCTTTGAACAGGATTTTGTTGCCACCGATGCCTACCATCAATTCGTGGACCTCGATTATCAAACCAACATCACTCCCCCCGGTTTCAAGCCGGATTTCGGTATCTACCGCAAAGCTTGATCATTTATGTTTCTTTAATCAACGAAGGTATCAAATTCACGTAAATTTAATTGATTTTTCATTACATTTAATGAATATTCGAAAACTTGTATCGCGATTGATCCGAATTTCGAACCAAAATTCGGACTCCAAACAGGAGATATCTTCAGGGAAACCGTTTATTACTATTACACCGGTAACGAGACCGCCCGCTTTTAGTACTGCCAAATAAGTCTCACAAAATTAAAACCAGCCACAGTATTCAGTTACGTAATTATGTCTAATAATTCGACCGACCCAAGAACCGGGATGGATGCCGCCTCTTTCAAGGAGGACATCAAACAACATTTATATTATTCACTGGCCAAAGATGAGTATTCCACGACCGACTGGGACAACTACCGGAGCGTGGTCTTTTCCATCATGGACCGACTTCACCACTGGTGGCTCACCACGCAGCGTTCCTATTATAAACAGGGGGTCAAGCGCGCCTATTACCTTTCCATGGAGTATCTGATAGGACGATTACTGGATAATACGCTAATCAACCTGGGGCTACAGGAGGTCGCCGCCGAAGCCCTGGACGAGCTGGGGTTGGACTACGACAAGATCAGGGAAGCCGAGTGGGATGCCGGACTTGGCAACGGCGGACTGGGTCGGCTCGCCGCCTGTTTCCTCGACTCCATGGCCACGATGGGATTGCCTGGATACGGCTATGGACTGCGGTATGATTACGGAATTTTTTACCAGCGAATTGAGAACGGCTACCAGGTCGAATACCCCGACCTCTGGCTTCAGTATGGGAATCCGTGGGACCTTGTCCGACCCAAGATAAAATACACCATTCCCTTCTACGGACGCTCCGAAGCCTACACGGACAGCGACGGGAATACCCGCTATAATTGGGTAGACACCGAACCGGTCGTAGCCTTGGCCTATGATATCCCGGTCCCCGGTTACAAGAACGGTATTGCCAACAACCTTCGCCTGTGGAAGGCTACCTCGGCTCATGATATTGACCTCAAGAGTTTCAACCAGGGCGAATATATTGATGCCGTCCGGGACAACATGCTCAAGGAAAACATTACCCGTGTACTCTATCCCAACGACAAGGTGTTCGTGGGACAAGAACTACGTTTGAAGCAGGAATACATGCTGGTATCGGCCAGTTTGCAGGATATCATCCGTCGTTTTCAGAAAACCCACAACGACTGGCGTAAATTCCCGGACAAAGTGGCCATTCAATGCAACGATACCCATCCCAACCTGGCCGTCCCCGACCTGATGCGCTATTTACTGGATCGCGTGGGTCTTGACTGGGAAACCAGTTGGGATATCACCGTTAATTCCCTGGCGTATACCAATCATACGCTGATGCCCGAGGCGCTCGAAAAATGGCCGGTCTCACTGATGCGCAAGTTGCTTCCGCGGCATATGGAAATCATCTATGAAATCAACCAGCGCTTCCTGGACAAGGTGAAAGTCAAGCTTGGAAGTGAGAAAAACCGCATCGAACGCATGTCGATTATCCGCGGGGGCGAAGATCCGGATGTACATATGGGCGCCCTCGGCATTGTTGGAACCAGTAAAATCAACGGAGTCGCAGAGCTGCACTCCAGCTTGTTGAAGAAAAATCTTTTCAAGGATTTCTACGAGATGTTTCCCGAGCGGTTTACCAACAAAACCAATGGTATCACGCCGCGGCGCTGGATACGTCAATGTAATCCCGGTTTATTCAACCTGATCAGTTCGAAGCTGGGAAATGAAGACTGGATTACCGACCTGGCGAAGATCAACAAGATCGAAAAGTATATCGACGACCCGGAATTTCAAAAAGAATTTATCCAGGTTAAGAAGGAAAACAAGCGTAAGCTTGCAGATTACATCTGGGAGGAACAGAAAGTGGAAGTCAATCCGGACTCCATCTTTGATATCATGATCAAGCGGATCCACGAGTACAAGCGTCAGCTTATGGCGGCGCTTCATGCTATTACGCTTTACAATCGAATTAAAAAAGATCCGGAAGACAACGATGTGCATCCGCGGACTATCCTGTTTTCAGGCAAGGCGGCACCCGGCTATACGATGGCCAAGCTGCATATCAAGTTGATCAACAATATAGCCGGAATTATCAATAATGATCCGGAAGTGGGCGACCAACTCAAGGTCCTTTTCCTCCGCAACTACAGCGTGACCCTGGCCGAGCGCATGATACCGGCCGCCAACCTGTCCGAGCAGATCTCCACGGCCGGCAAGGAAGCCTCGGGGACCGGCAATATGAAGTTTGCGCTCAATGGCGCTCTCACGATCGGAACACTCGATGGAGCCAACATCGAAATTAAAGAAGAGGTAGGGGATGACAACATTTTCATCTTCGGTCACACCGTGGATGAAGTCGAAAAAATGCGTCGTGAAGGTTATAATCCATGGAAATACTACGAGGACAATGAAGAGCTAAAACAAGCGATTGACCAAATTCGGGATGGATTTTTCAGCCCGGAAGATCCCGACCTGTTCCAGCCCATTATCGATGCGCTCTTGCATAAAGGCGATTACTTCATGGTGATGGCGGATTACGAACCCTACATCAAGAAACAGCAAGAGGTCGAGCAACTGTATCGCGATACCGAAGCATGGACCACCAAAGCGTTAAAAAATGTGGCCCGCATGGGACATTTCTCGAGCGACCGTACCATCATGGAATATGCCGACGAAATATGGGATATTGAACCGGTGAAGAATGTCGTGAAGGAGAGCAGTTAACCATTTCTGTGTGCTCTTCTCCCTTTGATGGAGTACAGTTTATGGAGTAATAATTTTAAATCTTAAATTTCTAATTCCCGAGCGACGCGAGGGGGACTACTCAAAAACGAACCGAAACGTAATCACGCCCCATTGAGATTTCTGGGGGACTCCTGAAGGAAGGTCGAAAAATCTCCAGCTTCTCAATGTTTGCATGACTTCGCGTTCCAGTTCCGGGTTCATTTTCCGCAGCGGCTGAATTCGTCCGACCCGGCCGTTGGGTTTTACTTCGAAGCGAACGGTAATTACGGCCTCTCTACTCGTCACATTGTCGGGCAGTGGGCGTACCATGGGGGTCCTTTCGATATCTCCCTCCCACTTCAACTCATAGGGAGCAGATTTTTGCTTTTCGTTACTGGTCCCCTGGTCCGAATCCTGCGCACCGGTGGCCCCTTTCTCTGACCCGCTCTTTTCAGCTCCCTCTTGTTTTTCCGGAGCTTGCCGGGTTTTTGGAGGCACTTTTTCCTCCTTTTGTTCTTTTTTACTGGGCTCTTCTTCGGGCTCAACTTTTTCGGTTTCCGGCGTCTTCACCGGCTCTTCATCCACCGGCTCCTGCTGATCCGGCAAATCGGCCGGCTTGGTTTGTTCCTCGGTCTGCTTCTGCTGTTCCTGAACTTCTTTCGGCTCTTCCGGTTCCGGCTGTTCGGGTTCAACCTCCGACGGATCCGGCTGTTTTGCCACTTTTTCTTCTTTCTGCTCGGCATATTCGGTCGGCATGCCCGACTTAAAATCACCAAGTGTTACCTCAATATAAGACGCGCGAGAACGGGGGGTTATGTCTATACTATACCATATCGCAAATGCCAGCAACAGCAAATGCACAGAAAGAGAAACGGTAGCTCCTATTTGATCTTCTTGGGACATAGTATTATTACTGCGTACCTTGTTCGGTAGCCATAATGATCCGCATATCCAATGCTTTTCCGATATTCATTACACGAACAGCATTATCTACTATCGCATCTTTATCAGCCCGCAAAAGCAGAGTGCCATTGGGCTTGCTGCTGTATTCACTACGAATCGCCTGGGCCAGCTCGCCTTTGCTCACCAGTTTTCCGGCTACATAATATTCACCCTCTTTACTAACGGTAACCGGTATAAACTGTTGTTCTGCCTGGGCTCCCGTTTCAGCTTTCGGGATATTGACCTTAATACCGAAATTAGTTACGAACGAGGAAGTCAGCAGAAAGAAGATGAGCAGTAACAGTACGATATCTGTAAGCGAGGATTGTGAAAACAGCGATAGCGGTTTCAGGTCCTCCTCGTCTCTGCGAAAATTCAGACTCATTGCGACCTCTGTTGTTTTTGGTTTGATGGAGATTGCAACAGGTCAATAAAGTCGGCCGAGGCGTTTTCAAGCTCGTGCACCATACGGTTAATTTTTCCCAACAGATAGTTATAGAAACCGTAGGCCAGAATACCTACAATCAGGCCCGTAGCCGTAGTTATCAGGGCTTCCCAGATACCACCGGCCAGCACACTTGGATTAACGTTGCCGCGCAGCGCCTGGATATCCATGAATGCTTCGATCATACCGGT
>CAJXOW010000048.1 GCA_913057825.1 uncultured Balneolaceae bacterium
GGTTACTAAATACCGCGTCCGATATGTACCGTCGGCCGAACATACGGACGACTGGAAAAACTATGTTGAGAAAGTGGTGACCCGATACCCGAATATCGAGTATTTTGAGGTATGGAACGAACCGAATATTGACTGGTTTTTACACGCAAAAACCAATTATAAATCGTATGTCGATTCTATTTTGATTCCGGCTGCCGAAGTGATCCATAAACACGGTCGCAAAGTCGTCGGTCCCTCCTTCACAACCGAATGGCCGCTTGATTCCTGGCCGGCCACATCACGTCCCCGCCGACACAGTGAAAATGTAGCATCCAACATCAAGGCCATCAATCAGTGGCTTTCTTACCATGATGCCTGGAAGTACATCGATATACTATCCATCCACTACACGCACGGGGATACCGAAAAACCATCGTATCCGTACGCCGACAATATGATGCCGTTTTACGACTACGTCTACGAAAAATGGATTAAACCCGGTAAAATCGACGGGATATGGAATACCGAGGCGGGTTTTTCGGGAACGGAAGCCGGCAAACAAGGTTTTGTGGCGCTGGATCGCTGGGAAAAAGAACCGCTTGCCCAGTGGGCCGTACGTTACACGGTGCCGATCCTGCATTGGGGCATTCAACATAACTGGCGTTTCCGGGACCAGTACAAGGTTTTCTGGTATCATATGAAAGCCGGGGAACACCCTCGCAGTTTACTTAATTACAAAAACGGCAAGCTGGTCCCCGCTCCGGTGGGTAAAGCCCTGAAAACCGCACGGGATCTGCTTAGTTCCGGCAGCCCGATCACCACTTACAGTCAACCCGTTCATGTCGGATTCGGACTTCACAGCAAGGACACGGCCGCTATCAACTACTTTACTCCCTACGAATTTAAAAACTATGCTTTCAAGGTTGGTGATAATCTGTTGACTGCCGTCTGGATGGACCTTGAGAAACCTGCCCTGTTTAAACAACCGATGCAGGCTATCGTTAAAGGTTTGAAACCCGGTTCCAACTATACCGTTCATCGCATTCACTATATAGATGGCACAAACCAGGTAGTAGCCGAAGGACGTGCAAATCAGGAAGGGGAACTTTATTTTACGTTTCCGCCAAAGGATGACCCGATCATCTACCTGAAAATTAAATAGCATGATGTCAGGGTTGGAATAAAATTTCCAGCCACCGAACCTCTTGTACCCCGGCTTTTAAGTGTCGAACGGGCAGTTCAATGTGTTCTATGAGGGGTTGAGTCTCCGGAACGTCTCGTTTTCGGGGATAAACTACCGAGGCAAAAGATCGCTTCTTGATCTTCACAGGATCATTTTGAATTTCGCCAAGCCATTCCACCAGTTCTTCATCTTCAAGGTTATCATTGGAGTGAAGAGCCCAGGCACCTCGAAAAGCTACCTGCGAGGACCGTTCCGACTTCGATGCCTCCATACGCATAGCTATATAATTTTCTCGAATATCCTGTCCCACAAACTGTTTCACCGGCAGATTGCGAAGCACCATTAAGCGTGCCTCATCGTGTTGATTATACTTTATCTCATAGCTGCTCTCCTCGCTCACTTCTACCCAACTGTCGTCCGTACCGGGATTCTCCATTATGGCAACGCTCACGTTCTCCAATCCGCTTCCGTATATCAATAGATCGAAATGGGCTGATTGCGGTTGAGCTCCGCTGGTATGGATGCTCACGCCCGTGGTTAACAGAATGAGGAGGATTGTGGTGTATGCTGTTTTCATGGTTATAAGTTCTTCGTATAATTTTTTAAGCTTTAAACAGGTTCAACCTTAAACGGTACTATGCATTATCCCTGATTGTGACAACCACCTTTACCCGCTCTTCTCCGGGCAACTCAATATAGCCTTTTTCACGATTAATGCGGTCCCAGGACTCCCCATTTACTTTAACTTCATCAATTTCGTAGGTAAACTCCTCGATCGGAAGCGGATATAACCGCTGGCCGTCCTCCGCATTTCGGATCCGGTAATGCAGTTTCACTTCCTCGTTTTGTATCCACAAATTCAGATAGAGATAGTTCAGCAGGGCATGCTCCATAGCATGGTAAGACGTCTTGCTGCGAACTGCCTTATCCCCTCTTTCTATGGCACCGTTCAAATAGGTACTCAACATGGTCCCGCCGTACGTTTCATCCACAAAATGGCGGTTCCAGAACTGCACCCCTTGTTTATACTGATTTAGATATCGATTCGCCCCGGTCATCCGAAATAAATAGAGCTGAAACATATTGCCGTAAGCCTGCACCCACCACGGGGTCGTGTCGGGATGCTTCCCGGGATTATCATAATCCACCCGATGATACCAGGTCCCGTTTTTCCCAAACGCATAAGCATCCAAACTGTCAGCCAGCCGGAGAGCCATCTCTAAATATTTATCGTTCGAAGTCATTTCAAACATTCGCAGTCCAAGCCAGGAAGTTTCAACATTATGCCCCACATTCATGGCCCGGTTCTTGTTTACGTCCGCCATGTACTTCCAGTCTCGTGTGAATCGCTCCATGATCCACTGTTGAGGTCCCGTAAACATATGCTCCATAGCCGTATCAAAAATGCGTTTCGACTGACGTAAATAGGTGGAGTCGCGAGTCGCAGCATACAGGTAGAGCAAATGTCCGGACAAAGGTGCCAGCTGCGGGGTGAAATCCTTGACTTGATCTTCCTTATCCACCGACAAATCACGGTTCAGCCTCCGGTAATATCCCCCGTGCTTATCGTCCCAGGCATGCTTATCCAATAACTCATTACTCCGTTCCAGGTAATGCAAGGCCGTCGAATCATGGGTGGCTATATAGTACATTGCCAGGCCCGTAACGGCATACGTCTGCATAAACAGGTCTTTGCCACGATTCACAGGTTTTCCGATCGAGTCGATTTCGTTATACCACAGCCCGTACTGCTCATCCCACCCGTGCCGTATTAAATATCGCATCGTCTGTCGGGCTATCTGCAGGTGACGTTCCTCTCCGCTCATCAAATAGGCCGCCGAATAGCTGAAAATATGGCGAGACAGCATCCCGGGAAATCGATTACGGGTTTCATAGGGCTTCCACCGGCGATCCAAATAGGCATAAAAGGTCTGATAGGTAGTGTCCCGTGCATTTTCAGTCCATGCCGGAAGGATTTTGTTTAATCCCTGTTGACTCCAGTAACTACCCTCGAACACGCTTTTAGTCGACTGCTTGGAGGCATCATCACATCCTGTGAAAGACCACATCAGGACGAATAAAAGAAGATAAATATTGCTCCAACTTCCACTTTCAAATTCACTCTTCCGCATAGATCGAAAAATTCTTCCTGTGATTAACTTTAAATACTGTTTACTAAACATTCTACAAGTCACCCCTTGCAAATTGATCCACCCATTCCCAGTCAAGCCTCGTTTTGGACCAAACTAAAGGCTGATGATCATTATTCAAAGCAGATCAATGATTGATGAGCACGCTATGATCTACGCCTATCTTGAATATCGGACTTTCCCGGGGAGGTATGATGTGATCGATTTTCTTTTCGGGGATACCATTGCGATTGACATCCAATATGACCGCCAATCGATATCGGCCCGGCGGCAGGCTCTTGATTTCGAAGGTGCCATCCTCTTCAGCTTGAACAGACAAGACCGGGTCCTGTAAGAAATCCAACAGCATCCGGTAGTGCAGATCTGCTGGATAAACCCCGACCTGCAGGGATTCATCATTAGACAACGTCCCCTCTATTTGAACGCTCCCGGAAATCGAAAAGCCACTGACTTCAAATGACGCGGCCTTCCAGGAAATGCGTTCTACATTCGTTTCGGTGTAATTTTCAGTAATATCAAAATAAACTCCTTTGGTCGTCTCATTCGCTTTGACGGTTACCGGGTAACCATACATCAGATCTCGTATATCGTCATACCCGCTTTTGAGACGCCGGGGACGTGGTTGTTCCGGATCCGCTTCACCGAGGTATATGTAAAAGGTCCCCGGCATAAGACTATCAATCTTCCAATGTCCCTCTTCATCAATTACCGTTCTTTGTCCCCAGAATCCTCCTGCATAGTTGGGATTCGACGGTTTTCGCATTACACCGACGCCTACGGTGTTTTTGCCCTCGTAATCAACTGTTCCCTGGATCGAGCCAAACAATGTATCGGGATCGACCGGTTGCTTGGAATCATGTGACGGATTCAGCATCGCCAGTGCCCGGTCGATGATATGTTCCCCGTAATGAGGATGATAGTAATCCCCCTTGGCCTGGTAAGTGACCCGCTCCCAGGCCAGCTTCTCGGGGACGATATAACCGATGTAATCATTGGCATTCGTTATGAGGATATTTTTTTCATACGGTGATTCTTCTTCGAACCGGTAAGCCAGATCCACTCCCAACTCCCCGGGGATCGTCACCAGTGCCGTTGAGTCTATGACCAGGGTTTGTAATAATGATTTCCGCGTTTTTCCATTTCGCAACGGCAATTGAATCGTTTGGGACTTCAACTCCATATCCACGAGACTGTCTGTCGAAGTGCCTTCAAGCACGCCCAGTACCTCGCGAGCCAATTTCTCACCAAAAACTTTCGACCGATGCTCCTGCTTCCCGTGCAGCATGATATCCGACCGCCGCGGCTGCTGATCGCCGGCCGCTCCTTCTGAAAACATCACAAACGGCCCGGCATCGATGGCCTCCTTGAACTCGTAGCGCCGAAATAGCAAATCAAGTTTCTTGCGCATCGATACGTAGTGATTTACATATCCCGGCCACCCCGGTCCCATCTGTCCCCGGTTATGGCCCCATTCGGTAAATATAGTGGGATGGGTCCCGTAGTTATAGTGGAGCCCTTTTAAATGACCCCCGGCATTTTCGATGCGCATGACATACAGCAGCGGATTCGAAATACCGTTCAACTCCGCCCTGTTCAGGTTCAAGTCCTCCCTTGCATAGGTTTTGCCGGTTCCGATGCGAGCTTCAAACATCGACTTACGCGCGTTCCTTGCGGCTTCGATAGCGCGCTGCGTCATAAAATTCCGAATCGTATCTTTATAAGCGCGCGGATACGAGTGGTTATGCGTGGCCGCAACCATCAAATTTTCGGGTGGTATATCAGCGGCTTGCCCGACCTGCTGCTTGATATATTGACTGTCGCCCCGCCGAATACCTATCACGTCAAATTCCAGCAGTCCGAACACTTTATCCTTCACCTCGATGAGCATAACATGTACCATCGCCTCATCATACCGGGCGGTAGTTGGTTGTTGCCGGCCGTAAGAAAGTCGAACCGGCCAATCGGGCGTGATCGAGGCTTCACCGAATCCCACATATGGGATTCCCCTGACTGAGTAGTGCGTTTTTATTTCAGATGCGGATGTGTCGCCCGGTTGTCCGACCGCCGGAGAACCAGACAAAGTGACCAAGCCAAGTATTCCAATAATTAACTCTCTGATAATAACAGGCCCTTCAAGTCGCATAAAAAAGTGATAATTTAGTGTTCCGAGATGTTACTGGAGGCCGGGCAGCGGTTCCGAAGTATTAAGTTCTTCGGTAAAATCAGCATACACCTTTTCAAGCGCATAATCATTTAAACCGTTCAGCAAATATTCAACCGAAAACAAAAGGAGAAAAACTTTCGAACGAGGAACCGCTGTCCGGCCTCCAGTAACATCTCGGAGAACGTTTATAAATGTATTTTCAATTCGCACCGCTTCCAGAAGTAGCAGAGCCGGTGAAAACCCGGCCATCTTTCAATTCTGCCGCCTTAGGCCGCACATGCGTAGCAATACTGTTTATTTCCATCCACCGCGGATGAGACTCGATTAGTCGCGTAATCTCTCCTTCGGTCTTGTAATGTCGTGTTTTCCGGTAAGGCATTGCATACACACCGGTTATCCGGGAGGTATCACTTCCTTCCGGGGTGGTAATCTTGAAAGTCAGCCGCACCTCGTTATCAACCGTGTCAATAAATCGTTTCCGATCAAGTCCGTGGAATACCAACGCATGCCACTTGTCATTATACGAATAGATATATTTGGACCGGGCCGATTCAAGGTATGCATCTCGATCCTGTTGCGGATTAAAATATCCGATGAATTCCCATTGATCATCCGTTTTGGATTTTAAATAAAGCCCGTGTTCTGTATGATCAAAATCGTGTCCATACAGGTAGAGATCGAATTTTTCTGCGGGATGCAGCATCCCGACCGACTCAAGGATAGAGAGATAGGAATAAGTAAATCGGTCACGCGAGGTGCCGTAAAGCGAACCTGCCGGACCTATGCGTCCCCAGGCATTCGGGACAAAGGGATCAAAGCTGACGTCATAACCTTCATCACGAGGCGTGCGATCGGAACCCGATTTCTTGTAGTTGGTCGAGGCATAATTCGGCCAGTACCACCCAATGCCGTCCGGTTTTCCGTCCAACATGGCGTCGATGTTGGTGTCGATCTGCCGTCGACTTGGTGTATATCCCAATTTGATGGTGTGGACCTGTCCCAGTTGGTAATGGTTTACTCCATGCTGATCCGCTACTTTTCCGGTATAGTCCACTACGTCACGGATATAATCATTGGTTGCCTCCACTCCATATCCCCGATTAAAGTAGCCGCGATAAACATCCGAAAAAATAAAATCGGGGACCGCATTCAGTGAGTCGCACGATTGCATGAACTCCCCAATATAGGAATAATCACCGGCTGTTGACGGTGAGGCATTGTGCGGATGATGCATGAAAATCCCGATTTCGGCCTGCGGCATGACCGACTTGAACGCTTTGTACATGTAAGCAAAAGCCCGCGGGCCGTACCGTTTAAAATCCTGAAAATCCGATAAGTATCCCCCATCGGTTCGTGCAAACGCACCCAGGGGAGCCTCGTCAAAAATGGTTATGCGGGCAAAGTCCGGGTAGACCGCTTTATATGCCCGGGCCAGCTTGCGGAATCGTTCAAGGGTAGGTTCACGCCGGTCGGGATGCTTGACGAACTCCTCGGCGGTGGCATCCCCGGTATTCTGCTCGCGTGGACCGATTTCAATCCAGGTTTGTTCAATTCCGTGCTTCTTGCAGAGTTTTAAAAACCGGGTAAGATCTTCAGGTTGACGAACGCCCGATTCGTAGGGAGTAATTCCATGACGCTCTGCAAAAGCCAGAATATTATCGAACATGCGGGGCTCGCGGTCCATGAGTTGAGAAGCGCCCACCCACATGAATGTCTCATCGGATTGATGCTGTTGTGCTGTGGCTGGTATAGAACTCAGTCCTGAAAATATTACTGTAAGACAAATGAGTATGCAAATAAAACGACTGATAGAATTTGAAAATAAATAGTGCTTTGGTAACCGGGATCTTTTATAAAACACAGCGACTAATCGGTTTTACTTGATTGACATTTCGGTTAAATGTAACAAGGTGATTCCTTAAAGCCAATAGTGCTCTCGGTAGTAAGTGGCTTTGGTTCGTCCCCGTTACTGTCGATTTGTCTTCGCCTCTATGCTTAACTGGGTGTGAGGCACCGCTTCCAGGCGTCCCTTGGAAATCGGCTTGCCGGTTGCCTTGCAAATTCCGTAGGTCCGATTATCAATTCGCTCCAGCGCCGCGTTCAGGTATTTGAGGAACTTACGTGTTCGATTATAGAGCAAATAAAGGGTTTCCTGTTCATACACATCACTCCCTGCGTCAGCCATATGATAGGAGTAAGCCGACTCGTTTGCATCGGGATTCCGATTCTCCTTGATCATATTGTAGAGACGCTCCATCTCGGTTTCCGACTCCTCTTTCTTTTTTAGAATGATGTTGCGGAAGTGCTCAAGTTCCTCCTCACTAAAAGGGGTAACTCTTACCTGTTTGTCATTGGTTTTTTGTTCGTTTTTTTTCATGGCGCTTACTCCCCTATTATTTATACTAATGTTTCATAAAAAGTTTAACCAAATACGTAAATTTTGGGACACAAATAGAAGGGCTTTCGACGATTGAAAAACCGGCTTGCGTAAAAAGCCTCTTTAGGGATCTTTAAAAAACCGTTTATTCGTTCAATATCTCCAATTTTCCCATATCGACATCAATAAAGGGACCATTGTCGTACTACCGCAGTTCCAAATTTGCTCCGGTTTAGACTTGAACAAGCTTCGAGTTTTTCAACGATCTTTTTTTATGTGTAATTTTTACCTAACGACTTTGATATTTTTATCTAATTAGCCGTTTATTAAGATAAAATTACGAAAATTTTTCATAGTATTATAATACTTTATGGAAGAGTACCAGCAGAAGATAGAACAGATTAAGTCGGAGCTTGAAGAGACTCCCGAAAATGCCGACCTGCAAAATGAACTGGGCATCCTGTATCACTGCACCGGCTCCTACCGGCAGGCTGTTGAAACTTATCGCAAAGCGTTAGAGTATAATCCGGAAGATCATCGTATCTATTTCAATCTGGGCAATACCTTTATGGAACTGGAGCAGGTCGAATTTGCGATCAACAGCTATATGGATGCACTCGACCTCAAACCGGACTATATACCCGCCTTAACGCACTTGGCCGATCTTTACGAACAAGCGGGGGAAGAAGAAAAAGCGACGGAGCTTTTTGAATATACGGCTAATGTAAACCCGGACAATCCCATGTCCCACTTTAACCTGGGGAATCATTATGCCCGTATTGGAGAAGGCCGCTCGGCTATTCGCTCCTACGAAGAGGCGATAAGAATCGACCCCGAGTTTGCCGATGCTTATGCAAATATCGGGGTGGTTTTAAAACATGCCGGACAGTATCAGGCTGCGGCGGAATACCTTGAAAAAGCTCTTTCGCTCGATTCCGAAAACACCTATATAAAAAATGAACTTGAAGACTGTAGGAAACAACTGGATACCTAGTAAACACGAAACAAACGCCTCCCTTTGGATGCCTGTCCCAGACAGCAGTCGGGGCAAGCTCTAGTGCCGCCGGGAGAACAGTAAGGAGGACCCAAACAGTCAATATAAAACCAATTAGTGAAATCTGCTATATTTTGGCGAACAGGCAGTTAATATTGCAGCGCATCGCCACCAACACCACCGTCTAATCTTACTTGTTAAACACTGCATTGTCCTATGAACCAACCCGAAATGAATCGTCCTTCAATTACCGGCCGCGCCTGGGTAAGAGTTCTGCTTTTCCTCATAAGTTATTTTATTGTCAACAGCTTGATGCAGGTGGGCGGCATTTACCTGATAAGCCTATTCAAGGAAATGTCATTTACCGAATATCTGACGTCATTCCAGGAGCAAATCAGTCAGTCGAACGTCTCCCTTTCTACCCTGTTAGTCATCCAAACTTCCGGACTCATCGGCATGCTGGCTCTTGTAACGATCTTCCGCAAAAAAGTGGACGGCCGAACCCTGGTCTCGCTCGGCCTCAGCATTCGTGGTTGGCTACGGGATGCGGCGGCGGGATTGGTCATGGGCCTGCTGTTGATAGGCATAGGATTTTTGACCCTTTTTGTATTCGGATTTTTGACGATTCAGTCGGTCCAATTTGCAGCCGGCAGTTTAGCGTTATCCCTCCTGTTTTTCCTGGTCGTATCGCTCAATGAAGAGATCATGCTCAGGGGATATGTCCTCAACAACCTGTTGGAGCAATATCATCCTTATAACGCACTCGGGGTCACGGCCTTCCTCTTCTCTATTATGCACGGATTCAACCCTAATATCACGATGATCGGTTTTCTCAACATTTTTCTGGCCGGTGTCCTGTTCGGAATCTACTATATCTACCGACGGAACCTCTGGTTTCCCATAATGATCCATCTTAGCTGGAACTTCTTCCAGGGACCGGTTTTCGGTTTTGAGGTGAGCGGATTAAAATCGATATCGCTGATTACCCATGAAGTCGAGGGACCTTTTTACCTGACCGGGGGATCCTTTGGTTTTGAGGGATCCTTGCTGCTAACGCTCTTGTTGCTTGCAGCTATCTGGTGGATATATCACCGGTATGGTGAATCAGCTGGAACTGCATGATAGTAATCTCTCGGATTTTCATAAATTCACCACAAATCCCTTCTGCTATCAGGTAGTCTATGGCCGGTAACTCTCGGGCTGAGATTTCAATGATCAGGCTTCGTTTTAAGATCGAAAAAAATTACTCTAATACATTTGGGTCAACGAATGCTAATAAATTAACGATTGTTATACTGTTGAAATAGCAAAAAGAAAATCATTGCAACAAACCAAAAGTAATATATTATGACAACGACCAAGATTTCCCTGCAAATTTCGGATATGATGTGTGAAGGATGCCAGTCCGCCATTCAAGAAACGCTTGAATGGCTGGACGGTATTATTGAAACGCATGTATCTCTCGAGCACAAAAGTGCTGAAATAGCTTATAATCCTGATAAGATCAACCAGGAAAAAATATCGGAAGCTATTAAAGAGGCAGGGTATACCGTGGATTCCGCCAAGCAATTGGCTTAGAGAACTAATATTACTTGCCAATTTTTACTTAAAGAAGCCGGTTACGGTCCTCCCCCTTGCCCCCTCGAAGGGGGACGTTTTTTCACCTCGGTTGCCTTACATTCCCCCTTCGGAGGGGGCAAGGGGGAGGACCAAATAAAGTAAAGTCAGCAGTCATAAAGCTCTTCCCAGAAATAAAAAGGGGGAGGACCGTAAAAGCTCTAAAATAGGAATATTACCACATCAAATTCATTTAACCACGCGATGCTCGAGGGAAGGAATCTGCTGTCTCACTTCTGCGATCCGATCCGGACTCATTTCCGCTAAAATGATGCCGGTTTTAGTAGAGGCCTCTGCCTGTATCTCTCCCCAGGGATCTGCAATCAGGCTGTGTCCGTACGTCGTACGTTTCGGTCCGTGCTGACCGGTTTGAGCGGGAGCCACCACGTAACATGTATTCTCGATAGCCCGGGCCCTCAACAACGAATGCCAGTGGGCTTCACCGGTTAGTTCCGTAAAGGCGGAAGGCACAAACAGGATTTCGGCTCCCTGATCCACCAATTTACGATACAGCTCCGGGAAACGAAGATCGTAGCATATCGACAGACCGAGATGGCCCAGTTCCTCTGTTTGAAACGTAACCGGTTCGGGAGTGCCCGGTTTTACAATGTTGGACTCCCGGTAGGTAAAACCGTCAGGGATATTCACATCAAACAGATGTATTTTGTCGTATTGCACCTCTATCTCACCGTCAGGATTAATCAGCAACGATCGATTATATACCCGATTCTCATCAGCCGGCACGGGAAAACTTCCTCCCAGAATATACACCTGGTGCTCGGCTGCCTTCTCCCGTAGGAAATCCTCGGCTTGGACGCTTATATTTTCTGCTTTGCTGATGCGCTGCTCCATATCTCCCAGGTAGGCAAAGTTTTCCGGCAAGCTGATTAACAATGCTCCCTTATGAGCCGCCCGGTCAATCAAATTACTGGCCTGATCAAGATTTTCTTTTACATTCGGCTGACTATTCATCTGTACGGCAGCCAGGGTATAAAAATTCATAGCTTTTCGCTTTCTGATTTATCTGTTTGGTAAATACGTTACTATAACACGGAGCTCCCCCTACTATCGTTCCCACCTTCTTTCCAATTAATTATTATCATCAGAATTTGCAGCGGGAGCGGGCGGCGGTTCCGAAGCATTAAAATTTTCTGGTCCAGAAGCAATGATAATAATGAAGGATAAATGAGCCAGTTCCCTTTTTAGAGGCCCTATAAAGAAGAAAAGTTTCCGAGCAAGGAACCGCCGCCCGCTCCCGCTGCAAACTCTGAGACATTATTTATATCAGGTTTTTTTGTCTCTCGTTAAATTTCTAGATTAATTGAAACAAGTTTGGCAGCGCTGAATGTACCGGTCATATCAATCCCGAATGCAACATCATCAATCGAGGTACGATCAACTGCTGTCAACCAGGCAAATGGGATCGTTTCTTCGGGGAAATTGTAGATTTATCCTTGTCCTTGGCCTGTAAGCAACATTTTAAAGGTAGTAAAAAACCGGCAAACTCTTAACTACGTATGGCAAAACCCGACGCAATTGTAATTGGATCCGGACCAAACGGCCTGGCGACTGCCATCAGTTTATCGCAGGCCGGCTGGTCGGTCAAAGTGGTTGAAGCTCATGATAAACCGGGGGGCGGCATGCGAACTTTGTCTCTTACCCGAACCGGGTATCGACACGATATCTGTTCGGCCATCCATCCCATGGCAGCAGCCAGCCCTTTTTTCCGCTCCCTTCCGTTGGAGGAGCACGGGCTGGAATGGATTTACCCGGATTATCCGCTTGCTCACCCGACCGACGATGGTTCTGCCGTCATTATGGATCACTCTATTGAAAAAACCTCGATGAACCTGGGGATTGATTCGCGAGCTTACCGTAAGCTTTTTGAACCGCTTGTGGATGAATGGGAGAATCTTGTTTCCGACATCCTGGCCCCTCTGCACTGGCCTCGTCATCCTATGTTAATGGCGAAGTTCGGACTCAATGCTCATAAATCCGCCGAAAAATTAATTCAACAAAACTTTGAGGGCAAAAAAGGTCGTGCCCTGTTTGCTGGTATGGCTGCCCACAGTGTCATGCCGCTGGATCATAAACTGACCTCTGCAATCGGTTTGGTATTGGGTGTAATGGGACACGCGACCGGATGGCCCATGCCCAAAGGGGGATCTCAATCGTTATCCGACGCCCTTTGCAGCGTATTTGAATCGCACGGCGGTACCATCGAAACCAACCGCAACATAG
The DNA here is from genome assembly GCA_913057825.1 of uncultured Balneolaceae bacterium. GTDB lineage: Bacteria > Bacteroidota > Rhodothermia > Balneolales > Balneolaceae > CAJXOW01. Next base: position 12,706 of record CAJXOW010000048.1, read on the forward strand.
AACACATTGAGGAACTTCCGGATGAAAGCGTTAAAATCTTCGATGTTACTCCCCGACAGCTATTGGAAATAGCCGGCCCGCAACTACCGAATGCATATAAAAAACGACTAAAGCGTTATCGATATGGACCCGGAGTCTGCAAGGTCGATGCCATATTGAATCAACCCATCCCCTGGAGCGATCCCAAATGCCGGAAAGCCGGCACCGTTCATGTAGGAGGTACATTCGAAGAAATCAAACATTCCGAAGAAGCCGCCTGGAAAGGCATTCACACCCAGCACCCGTATGTACTGGTGGCCCAGCAAAGTATATTTGACTCAAGTCGGACACCGGACGACAGCCACACCCTTTGGGCCTATTGTCATGTGCCTCACGGATCTGAAGAAAATATGACTGAGGCGATTTTAAACCAGATTGAACGATTTGCTCCGGGATTCAAACGTACCGTCGTGGATATAAAATCCCATACGGCTATCCAGCTGCAGAACTATAACCCGAACTATATCGGGGGCGATATCAATGGCGGTTCGCAAACTATAACCCAGCTTTTTTCCCGTCCCGTAGCCCGCTTTTCTCCATATACCACACCCAAAGATGATATTTTCATTTGTTCCTCATCCACCCCTCCCGGGGGAGGTGTTCACGGAATGTGCGGCTTCCACGCCGCCCAGGCTGTACTTCGAAAACATGGGGATCTCTGAGGCATATCTTTTTAATTAAATGACAGCTTTTTTCTTATTACTTACCGAATTACACGTCACAATCTTCACACCGTAATCTCTTATGCTAAAACGTTGGTTTACTAGTCATTTCCCTTTAATTATAATACTACTAATGGGTGCGCTTGCACTCTCCTCTTGTCAGCAAGCACCCCAAAAGCCGTCAGAAGGCGTTTCGAAAAAACTGGCCCGACACCGCGCATCGGTCATCGACAGCCTTCAATATGATATTTCACTTACCATTCCCGATTCATTATCAAAACCCGTTGTCGGGAAAACGGTCATCCGCCTCCGCACCACCGACACGCTGAATAACCTTACGCTGGACTTCGCCCCGGCCGACTCCAACCTGAATCACGTCCAGTTTGATCAAGCTGCCGTGGATTATTCAATACGCAACGGGCACATCATTCTCCACCCCGAAAAATCGCCCATCGCCCCGGGCCCCCACACCATTATCCTTAAATACCGGGCCGGAAACGAGCCGCTGAACCGCAACAAGGAATATCTTTACTCCCTGTTTGTCCCCGCAAGGGCTTCGCACGCACTCCCGCTGTTCGACCAACCCAACCTTAAAGGACGCTTTCAGCTTACCCTGACCATTCCCTCTCACTGGAAGGCTGTCTCCAACAGTCCAGCCGATTCCATTCACCATCTTGACGGGAAAACACGATACCGGTTCAAGAGGACACCGCCACTTCCGACGTACCTTTTCTCATTTGTCGCCGGTGATTTCATGCTGGAAACAGCCGATCGAAACGGACGCACCTTGCGCTTTTTTCACCGGGAAACCGACTCTGCCAAAGTCGCCCGTAATCGCGAACAAATTTTCGATCTGCATGCCCGTTCCCTGCAGTGGCTGGAAGAATACACCGGCATCGCCCATCCCTTCGAAAAATTCGATTTCGTTTTAATCCCCGGCTTTCAATACGGCGGCATGGAACATCCCGGGGCCATCCTGTACCGGGCTTCCCGCATATTTCTGGACGAATCGGCCACCCAGCAGGAGAAGCTGGGTCAAGCCGGACTGATAGCCCACGAAACCGCTCACATGTGGTTCGGGGACCTGGTGACGATGGAGTGGTTTAACGACGTATGGACGAAGGAGGTTTTCGCCAACTTTATGGCGGCCAAGATCGTGCATCCCTCCTTTCCCGAAATCGATCACGATCAACGATTTATCCTGGAACACTTCCCGCCTTCCTACGGCGTCGACCGCACCCGGGGCACGCACCCCATACGACAGTCCCTGGGTAACTTAAAGAACGCCGGCAGCCTGTATGGTTCTCTCATCTACCATAAAGCACCGATCGTGATGAAAAAGCTGGAAAAAATGATGGGACCGGATCATATGCAGCAAGGGCTGCAGATCTACCTGGGTCGGTATCGATGGAAAAGTGCCCGTTGGAACGACTTGATTGCCGTGTTTGATTCCGTTTCCGACCAAAATATTGCCCGCTGGAGTCAGATCTGGGTGGAGGAAGCAGGTCGACCGATCATAACCTCGCAGCCGGCGATTTCTTCCTCTTCCGCAAAGGTACGATTCTCCCAGTCTGATCCACTGCAGCAAAATCGAACCTGGCCGCAATATCTTACGGTAGAGACACAATTTGATGGGAAAAACACTACAAAAGAGATTTTATTTGATACTCCTCAAAAAACGATATCACTTGATACGGCGACCGGCGAACTGAATTACCTGTTGCCCAATGCCGACGGCACCGGCTACGGGCTGTTCAAAATGGACTCGGTTTCATTGCATTCCCTGCTCGCGGAACTACCCCGAATCTCATCTCCCAAAAAGAGAGCGGTAATCTGGCTGGATCTATGGGAAAACTTCCTGGAACAGCGCATCAGGCCGGCCGAGATCCTGGATTTGGCTACCCGTGCTCTTCCCGCCGAATCGAATGCGATGAACACCGAGCAAATACTGGGATATCTCGAATCCACCTACTGGCGCTACGCATCCGATTCCCTGCGGGACGAATACACCCGCCCCCTCGAAAAATTGCTCTGGAACCAGGTGCAGCAAGTCGATTCTGCTTCCCTGAAATCGACCTATTTTAAAAGCTTCCGCGATATTGCCTCCTCGGATACCGCCCTGAAAAAGTTATACCGGGTGTGGAATCGTCAGCTTGATATCCCGAAATTATCTTTTTCGACCAGAGACTACACCCGCATGGCGGCTGCCCTGAGTATTCATGAGTACGGAAATGTGGACTCATTGCTGGACCGACAACAACAGCGCATTGAAAATCCCGATCGACTCAAGCGATTCAAATTTATACGCCCGGCGCTCAGTCCCGATGCGGAAACCCGAGACGATTTCTTTAATCGACTTAAAAAACCGGAAAATCGCTCACACGAGCCGTGGGTCATTGATGCCGTACGCTACCTGCATCACCCGGCGCGAAAGGAACATGCCCGCAAATACCTGTATCCCAGCCTCAAAATGCTGGAAGAGATGGAGCGAACCGGGGATATCTTTTTCCCGAAAAGCTGGCTGGATGCCACGTTCAGCGGACATAACACAATGGAAGCGGCCCTGGTCGTGAAGAGCTTTCTGGAAGTACGAGAAACCTATCCTCATTTCCTCAAACAAAAAATGTTACAATCCATCGATCCCCTTTTCCGGGCTGTTGAAATGAGGGAAAACATCCAAATGAACCTTGAGATTCCCCGAAGCCGCTAAATACCGATGCAATGGACAACAAAAATTTTCGAGAAAAAGCACACGAACTGGTCGACTGGATAGCCGATTACTATGAAGAAATCAGGGATTATCCCGTCAAGCCCGATGTAGAACCCGGAGAAATTTTGGCCTCGCTCCCGGATGAGCCACCCCGGAATGGCGAACCATTTGACCAGCTATTCTCAGACTTTAAAAATGCTATTGTTCCGGGTATGACCCACTGGCAACACCCCCGGTTCATGGGATACTTTCCCGCCAACACCAGCTATCCCTCCCTTTTGGCAGAGTTCCTCACGGCGGGACTGGGAGCGCAATGCATGAGCTGGCTTACTTCTCCGGCAGCCACCGAACTGGAAGAGCAAGTGATGGAGTGGCTGCGCCGTATGATCGATCTGCCCGAGGATATGGAAGGCGTCATCCAGGATACGGCCTCGACTTCGACCCTGGTTGCCTTGCTGATGGCCCGGGAAAAAGTGAGCAATTTCGATATTAACGAAAACGGATATGATTCCCTTGAGTCCCCCCTCGTGATCTACACTTCCGAACAAACCCATTCCTCGATCGAAAAAGATGCCAAAATTGCCGGGTTTGGCCGCCGAAATGTCCGCAAGGTGGGAGTCGATGGAAATTATGCGATGGACGCGAATCAACTTCAAAGCGCCATTCGAGAAGATCGTCATCGCGGAAATACTCCTTGTTGTGTAGTAGCCACTCTCGGTACTACCGGCTCTACGGCCATCGACCCGCTGGACAACATATCCCGGATCTGCCAGGAAGAAGGTTTGTGGCTGCACGTAGATGCCGCCTTTGCCGGCACTGCTTTATTATTGCCTGAAAAAAGGGATATGATACAGGGCATCGAATCGGTCGACAGCTTCGTATTTAATCCCCACAAGTGGATGTTCACCAATTTCGACTGCTCAGCTTTTTTCGTAAAAGACACCGATCATCTCAGGCGGGTTTTCAGCATACTACCCGAATACCTCAAAACCGGTGAAGACGACAACGTTAAAAATTACCGGGACTGGGGCATTCAACTCGGTCGAAGATTTCGAGCACTAAAACTCTGGTTCGTCATCCGTTCCTTCGGTGTCGAAGGACTCCGACGCCGCATACGAGATCATCTCGAATGGACGGGTGACATTCGCAAAAAGATCGAAAACGACCCCCAATTCGAACTGCTGGCCCCGGCCCCTTTCAATTTGCTTTGCTTCCGATTAAATCCGGAAGCTAATAACGATTTCAAAGCCAACGAGCTTGAGGAAGAAGAAAAACGGATCAACCGGCTCAACCGCGAGCTGCTGAACACCATCCAGGAGGAAGGTTACGCATTTCTGACCCACACCACTCTCGACGGGAAATACACCCTGCGTATGGTTATAGGTCAAACGTACGTTAGCCGGCAGGACGCGCTCGACGTTTGGGAGTATATTCGGGATAAAGGAAAAAAGCTGCTTTGATCAGCCTTTTTCCTTTATGATTAATAATTAATGATTTATGATTAATGATTATTAAGCAGTGGTTTAGTCGTTCTGGCGGCATATATTTCATTGATAGAGTGAAAACCAAAATTGGGTGTGTAATGAAAAGAGCATGCTCAATAAAACCGGCAGTCAAATCATTAATCATAAATCATAAATCATTAATCACTAATCACTAATTATTAATCAGAAATCACCCCCCTGCTCCGGGTAACATTCCTGGCAGGGACACATGGCGCGGAGCCGATCCCAGCGGTACATGCCGTTTTTGTGTCCGTCGTCCCAGTGAATACGGATAGCATGATTTCCGATTTTGTCAATTTCCAGAATCTCCCATTCGCGTTCCGGCTCACCGAAAAACAGGGATCGGTCGGGTCCCTTGCCCATATGCTCGTGCCCCCCCTGGCAAATTACACAAGGACAATTTCGTCGCAATCCCTCCAGTGGATAACTCGAGACATGTCCGTCCGCCCACTCAATCTCCAAACGCTGATCCGATTGGTAAACGGTTACACTTTTTGGCTTGTTTTTATTCTCCATTGTGCGTTGATTTAATAGTTAACTGATAATGTGGGCATATGGATATTATCAACAATAATACGGGGTAACTTTAACTCATGGTGGCGCATATTATTTTAACGTTGGCTGGTGTTATCGGGCTTTTTGTCGGGTATCAGCAGTGGATTTGCTTTGAAAATTTAACCCGCAAAAAAGTACTGATTTTATTCAGCAGCCTGGTTTTGGTGATAGTCGCATCCGGCCTCTTGACTACCCTCAACGTGATTCACCGAAGCACGGCTGAACTGGTTACGGCCGGCCTTTACCTGCTATTTGCCGGGTTCTTCCTTGGAACGACCTCCAAACTATTCGTATTCCTCTATCGTTCCGGTCCCGTCGAATATCGCCAGTCAAACACGCTAATACGATTTATCCCCAATCTGCTGGCCCTGCTCATTATAGGATACGGCATCTATCGGACCCACTTGTTCAGCCCATATCCCATTCACCTTCTTTCCTGGAGCAGTGGTACCTCACTTATATGTTTTGGGATCTACGGATGGAGACTGAAAGTGATCCCGGAGTTTCGGGAACGAGGGCTCCTGATTCTGGATCAGCGGATACCCTGGCAACAGATGATCGGCTATGAGTGGCATACCGAAGAATCGATCTGCATTGAATACCGGCGCTCCAGTGAACATATCAGCGAAATAAAAACGGGGGTCCCATCCAAAGATCAACTGTTCCTCGAACGTCTATTACGTAATAAAATGGATGAATACAGTTCGCTGGACGAGACCACAGATGAGGACCGCTCGTCTTAAAACTGATCGCTCATTTTCTTCTTTTTTGGTAGTTTTTTCGACTATTCCGGTGATTGTCCATTATATTACACAATATATTTCAGGTTTATACGCTTAGAACCTGTTGCTATAGATGATCACTAATCTACAAATTAAATCAAGTAAACCATTGGCAGAAGCAAAAGAAGGCGATACCGTAAAAGTTCAATATACCGGTAAACTACAAGACGGAACTGTTTTCGATCAGTCGGAGGATGAAAGTCCGCTTGAATTTACCATAGGGGAAGGGAAATTGATCCCCGCTTTTGAAGAAGCAGTATCCGGCATGTCCGTCGGCGACAAGAAGTCGGTCGACATATCCAAGGACGACGCATACGGTGAACCGCGGGAAGATCTCAAAATGGACGTATCCAAAGAGGATTTGCCCGAGGATATCGATCCCCAGGTTGGTATGCAACTTCAGGTTAAAAACCAGGAAACCGGCAAAGATATTCCCGTACGAATTACGGAAGTAGAGGAAGAGCAAATTACGATTGACGCCAATCATCCGCTGGCGGGTCAAGATCTTACCTTCGATATCGAATTGGTAGAGATTTCTGAGGACGAGGGAGAAGAATAATCAGAATCACTAACCTCAGATAAGTTTTCAGCAGGCCGCTGGATGGACACATTTGAAAAGGAAAGCCGGATCTCCATTACCTGTCCCAAGCGGATAACTCCCTATTTGAGCCGTGAGCTCAAGGAACTGGAGTATCCTCTCCTAAAGCAACGAGCCGCCGGTATTGAAACGCAGGGTACGCTCAATGATACCATGCATCTCAACATGGTATTAAGAACGGCCCATCGTATACATTACCTGTTGGGTGAAGGTACGCTTGATCAGGCTGACGATCTTTATGATCAAATATATCGCATTCCGTGGGAGGACTATATCTCGGAAGACGGTTATGTATCGGTCACTTCTGCGGTTGATCATCCCGACATCACCGACGACCGGTATGTTAACCTGAAAGCAAAAGACGCGATCGTCGACCGCATCCGGCACAAAAAAGGGCGGCGACCCGATTCCGGGACCCGACTGGATGGAACCGTCGTTTTTGTTTACTGGCAAGACAATACTTTTCGTGTCTTCCTGGACACCTCGGGTGAATCCTTGTCGCGCCGCGGTTATCGGACCGAAAATCACTATGCCCCGATGCAGGAGACCCTGGCTGCCGCCCTGCTTTACGCTTCCCGCTGGCAGCCCGGCCATACTTTAATAAACCCGATGTGCGGAAGCGGGACCATTGCCATTGAAGCCATGCTAATGGCATTGAAACGACCAGCGGGTACGTTGCGGCATCAATTTGGTTTTAAAGAGATCAAAGGATTTGACAACCAGGCGTGGGACCAACTTCGCAGCCGGTTGAAGCAAGACTCGCTCAAAGAAACCGAAAGCCGAATCATTGCAACCGACCATGATCCCAAAGCCATTGCCGCCGCAAAGAAAAACGCAAAAACAGCCGGGGTCGACCATCTGATCGAGTTTCATCAATGCGACTTCCGCGAAACCTCCTTGCCTGAAGGTGATGAAAAAAGTATCGTGATTATGAATCCTCCGTACGGCGACCGCTTGGGCAACTCCGATTCACTGGGACCGCTTTACGAAGCCATCGGGGATTATTTCAAACAAAAGTGCACCTCCTACACCGGCTATGTTTTTACCGGCAACCTCGAGCTGGCCAAAAACATCGGTCTGCGAACCAATCGCCGCATAGAGTTCTACAATACCACCATCGACGCAAGATTGCTCGAATACGAACTGTACTCCGGCAGTCGAGATTGATATCTATATATCTTCTGAAACGGAGATGCAATGCCACCCGAGCTAAAAAGATTTCCCCCTCCAAAGGGGGGCTCTTTTTTACCTTAATTGCTTCTACTTCTTTCTTACCAGGTTAAGGCCGTCTCTGACGGTCAATAACACATTTTCCACCTCGTCATCCTGGCGTATCTTTTTATTTAATTCATCCACCGCCCTTCCTTTTTCATCCTCTTCGGGAGTTAAGACCGCGCCACTCCAAAAAGCATTATCGACCACCATCATTCCTCCAGGCTTCAGCCGGGGTTTTATCAAGTCGTAATAAAGTGGATAGTTTTGTTTATCTGCATCAATAAAAGCCAGGTCAAACGGTCCCTCGAGATCCGGCAGGGTATTTTCGGCCTCACCCATGACGATGGACACTTTATCTCCGTGCGGGCTCCTTTCCATAAAACTTCGCGCTATCTTCGCATACTTCTCATTCATATCCAACGTAATGACTTTTCCCTCGTCCGGCAGTACTTCCGCCATCGTCAACGCCGAATAACCGGTAAACATACCCAATTCCAGTATCCGCCGATATCCCCCGAGTTGGATCAAAAACTGCAACAAGCGTCCCACCATCCGATTGGTAAGCATGTTGCTGTACTCCAATTCGCGGTCCGTCGTCTCGTGTATCTCCTGCAGCAGCGGGGATTCCTCGGAGGTGTGCTGGAGAGCATATGCTTCTATGGCTTCGTCAAGTATTTCCATAAAGAAGTCCTTTTTTGTTCCGGTCTGTGAAATAGTTCAAAGAGTAGTCTATTTTTTGTTGGAAATCTTTTATAATGTAGTATATGCGAGAACTCAAAGACAAATTTATCCGATACCTGCAGATAGAACGCAACGCTTCGGATCATACTATTACTGCGTATCGAACGGATCTGGAGCAATTCATGGAGTTTTTGACGGGATATATCGGAGAGGATCCGGAAAACATTGATGTTGAAGGCATTGACCGGCTGCTGATTCGCCTCTGGCTGGGCGAACTCTCCGACCAGGGATTGGAAAAAAGCAGCATTCATCGTAAAGTGGCCTCACTCAGGAGCTTTTTCCGATATTGCTTCAAACGGGGATATATTCAAAAAAATCCGGCTTACCTGTTGGTACTGCCCAAAAAGAACAAGCCGCTCCCCAAAACGGCCCGTGCGGGAGAAATCAATCGCTTGATTGATCAGATCGAAGGAGACGATCCCCGCAGCCGACAAGATCGCGCTATTCTTGAGACTTTTTACTGCACCGGCATTCGTCTCAGCGAGATGGTTAACCTCAATCTATCCTCGATAGAGCTCGACGCACGGCAGCTCAAGGTCACCGGTAAAGGCTCCAAGCAGCGCATTGTACCGCTCGGAGATCGAGCCCTGCATGCCCTGGAACAGCATCTCGACACCCGTCCCCGGCTATTTGGTCCGCAAACCGACGAAGACGCCCGGAAAGCAGTATTTTTAGCAGTGCACGGTCAGCGGCTTTATGCAAGAGCAATTCAACGTAAAGTTGAACACTATTTCAAACAGGTCAGCGAAATCACGCAAAAGAGTCCGCACGTCCTCCGGCACAGTTTTGCCACCCATTTGTTGGATAACGGGGCCGACATTCGTGTCATCAAAGAATTTTTAGGTCACGCAGATTTGGCAGCAACACAAGTTTACACGCATACTTCCGTTGAAAGATTGAAGAACATATATGAACAAGCTCATCCTCGAGCAAAAAAATAAATGGAGGTTCTCTATATGAAAACCACTTTCACAGCGCGACATTTTGACTCCAGCACCGAACTAAAAAATTATTCTATCGAGTCTGTTCAAAAGCTCGAACAGTTTTTTGACCGCATATTCACGACTGACATTATCCTCGAGCCCAGTTCCGACGATGATCAACCTTGCAAAGCTGAATTAAATGTACAAGTCCCCAAAGCCGTGCTTAATGGATCCGAATATGGGGAAACCTATGACCAGGCTATCAACAAAGTGGTTAACAATCTCTCGCGACAACTGAAAAAACATAAAGCAAAACGGCTCAATCAACATTCTTGATGTCCCATATAATTAGTTTAACATAAGATCCTTTTTATATGCCTTTTGGTGCTCATCCCCCGATTCCCAAAAAAGAGAAGATCAGCGTAGCGTATCTTGTTCAAAAGCTGCGAGAGCGCGTTCACATCGATTTGCAGGCTTGTGCTTCCGAAGAACAATGCGAGAATTCATACGTCACGGAAGCCGACTTGCATCGACCGGGACTGGCTCTGGCCGGATATATTAAAACCTTTACATATCAGCGCATCCAGGTCATCGGCAATACCGAATCCGAATACCTCGAACATTTGTCGGAGGATGAGCGCAAAAAGGCATTTTCCAACCTAACGCAGTTCGATATACCGGTTATAATTACGACCGACCACAACGAACTCGATCCCGAGCTACAGGAAATGGCCCAGAAAGCCGGTATTCCCCTGTTCAAAACGAACATTGAGACGACCAAGTTCATGTTCTTGCTCAGGGATTTCCTGGAAGATCAGTTTGCCATGCAGACGATGGTGCATGGCACGATGGTGGATGTGTACGGGATCGGCATCCTTATTGCCGGCAAATCCGGGATCGGCAAGAGTGAAGTGGCCCTCGACCTGGTTGAAAGAGGACATCGACTCGTAGCTGATGATGTGATTATTCTAACCTGCAAAGGTAATAACTTGATCGGGGCTGCGACCGAAATGAACAAGCACTTTATGGAAATCCGGGGACTCGGCATCATTGATATTATGTCGATGTTCGGCATTCGGGCCATACGCTATCAGAAAAGGCTGGAAGTGGTCCTCGAACTGTCGTTATGGGACGAGTCGAAGGATATTGAGCGAACCGGGCTGGACAAAGACCAAATGGATATTTTGGATGTGGAGGTTCCGCTGGTTCACCTGCCCATCACTCCCGGCAAGAACATCACCGTTATTGCCGAAGTGATAGCGATGAACCACCTTCTCTCCCATTACGGCTATGATGCCGCTCAAGCCTTCCAGGACAAGGTTAAAACGAATATCGCCAAGAAACAAAGAAAAGAAGCGGATATGCCACGTCGAGCCATCGAATACTTTGAGGGAGATACCGAATAATAATGGGTCGAACCTCTCCGGAAATGGATATGGGAAATATCCCTTATCGATCTAAATATTCACTCGACCTGCAAAAGTCGAATGTCTGCCTATCAAACTTTTATTAATTCAGACGAAAGTGCCTCAAACCCTGCTATGTTCGCATCATAGGGCAACCAGGATAAATTCGTCTAATTATGCAAATTTTTGTATATTTTCTTGAAGATTAGAGTATTTTAACATTTGAAAATTATAAAGGCATGTTGTTGGGAAGTGACAGGTAAACCATCTATCTTTGTCGCTTTGTCTGCTGCAGCAGGATTACATTGCCTAGGAGGTTGTCGGACTTTCCGGTTCGCAACGAAAAAAAGTCCGATTTGAGGTAGATTTTGGCCGATTTTGACGTAGAATAGCGGGGCTATTTAAGGAAAAATCGGCCGAAAGATATCCAAATCCGGCTGTTTTGCAGTAGAATTGTGAAAGTCCGACAGCCTCCTAGCGAGTGATAAATAGAAGTGAATTGACAACTCGGAATTACTAAACCAAAATAGAAGTTTTTTAAAACGTTTTTCGAATAACTGCCATATATGGGAAGAGACAGTTACTATTATTTTGACGAGGAAAGTTACAAATTCGTTCCAATTCAATACAATGGTTGGGAGCGATTAATTTTTACCATTTCCCTTTGGATTTTATGTGGCGTGGTATTGGCCGGATCCGGTATTGCCATGCTATCTTCTCAAGCGGGTCCTCCCTCCGAAATTGCATTGCGCGCTGAAAACCAGGAGCTTATCAACCAGCTAAAAAAGAATCAGCAGAAGATTAAAAAGTTGGATCAGCGTGTTAAAAACCTTGCTCAAGTCGACAATGAACTGTTACGCTCCATGCTGGGCATGGATAAAATTCCCTATGACCAACGCAAAGGTGGCGTGGGAGGAACAGAGATGTATTCCAGTATGGATGTACTGAACCAGGAAACGGCTAAACTTCTACAAGAAACCAAAAGCAGCCTGCAGAGCCTGGAGCGACAAATCAATATTCAGAAGTCCAGTTTCAAGCAGTTAAAACAGCATTACAATCAAAATCAGAAACGCCTCAAACATCTGCCTGCCATAAAACCGGTAGAGGGCATATTACTGAGCGGTTACGGCATGCGGTACCACCCGGTCCTCAAATATAAACGAATGCACGAGGGCGTCGACTTTCGAGCAGATGTCGGCACGCCCATTCACGCTACCGGCGACGGTGTCGTCCAGCTTGCACGCCGAAAAGGAACCTACGGTCGACTGCTGATTATTGATCACGGGAACGGTATTGAATCGCACTACGCCCACCTATCCTCATTCAAAAACAATATTGAACCCGGCAGTGAGGTTAAACGGGGCGAGGTTATTGCGTATTCAGGCAACAGCGGCGTAACGGAAGGTCCCCACCTGCATTACGAAATTCACCGCCAGGAAGAGACGGTAGATCCCATCAATTACCTCTTTGCCGATATAACCCCTGAAGAATACAGCATGTATCGCCGCATAGCCCAGAACAATCCGAAGTCGATGGACTGATTCTTTTGATTATTGATTTATGATTGATAATTAATGATTTGGGTAATTGAACGACAATTAGGAGTTGTCAGCTAGCATCAAGATCATCGCCTCAAAGACCTTCTCCTCTCTGTCATTGAAAATCCCAAATGTAATTAATGGCTGATCTTGAGATCATTAATCAGAAATCATCAGTCACTTTTTTGCTCAAAATACTTATCCACGAGCAGCTTGCTACCCCGAATAGATTGTTTAAGCCATTGGAGCATTAGGTCTGTTTTTTCGGATTCTGAGAGGCGCCAGTCTTCTCTTTCGGCTCGAAGTCGACGGGTAATTTCATAGAGTGCCAACGCTGCGCTCACCGATATATTGAAACTTTCACTGAACCCCACCATCGGAATGCGGGCATAGTAGTCGGCCGATTGCATAGCGGTATCGGTCAATCCCTCATATTCGGCTCCAAATACTATTGCCAGGTTATCGGATACCGGCAGCTGATCAATCGTGACGTCGGTTTCATGGGGAGTCGTAGCCACAACCTTGTAACCATTATCTTTCAACCGGGTTAAACACTTCTGCGTGTGATTGGTGTCATTATGCGTGGCATCCCCGTATTGGTGAAGCGTTAACCATTGATCGGCCCCTATTGTTACGCCGTGACTTACATTAAACCGGTTTCTGTTCTGTATGATGTGCACATCCTGAATTCCGAAACCGTCACAACTGCGCAACACGGCGCTCGCGTTGTGGGGTTGATATAAATCTTCCAGCACCACCGTCACGGCCCGTGTTCTCATCTCCAGCACCTCGCTTAGTCGCCGGTACCGCTCCGGAGTGACAAATTCGCCAAGATATTCAATTAACCGATTCTGTGTATCTTCGTCCAAAGTCCTAAACACCAGTCTCTAACCTCTACGGCCGCATGCGAACCGGGGCAACGGGCCGTGCCGAGTACTTAAAATTTTTCGAACCAAAACTTTTTGCAGGATTACTCATTTGAATTTGCAGAGCATCTTAAGATGAAAAAGCAAAACCGCGGGAAAAAATTTTGCATCGAAGGCACGGTCCGTTGCCCCGGTTCGCATGCGGCCGTAGAATTAAACACTCCTACTCTTTATCGTTGCAGCGTAGAATGAACCCTTTTTTGCGAACCGTTTCTATATAGTCGTTTTCTGCATGACCCCTTATTTTTTTGCGCAGATAACTGATGTAGACGTTGATATAGTTGGTCTGGGTATCAAAATGGATATCCCATACATTCTTTGCGAGTTCATCCTGGCTGATGGTCCGATTCTTATTACGCATTAAATAGACCATCAAATTAAACTCATTATTCGTCAACGAGACCTCCTCGTCATTGACTCGGAATTTTCTTTCAATCAAGTTGACATAGAGTTCGCCGCAGGACAATTCCTGCTTTTTGGCGAAACTCTCTCGCGATCGGCGGGTAATCGCCTCAATCCGGGCCATGAGCTCCTCGGTATTGAAGGGCTTGGTCAGGTAATCATCGGCCCCCGTGTTCAATCCTTTAACTTTAACATCGGTCTCATGTTTTGCCGACAAAATAAGGATCGGCGTGTCAACGTCCTGGCTGCGCAGACTCTCACACAGCTCCAACCCATTCCCATCGGGCAACCCCAGGTCAAGAATGATAATGTCATGCTCCGTCTCTAACGCCAACTCTTTTCCCTTCGTTGCGTTATCTGCCAGATGAACTTCATTGTTGTTATGCTCTAATACAGCCCTTACCAGGGTTCTAACTGACGGATCGTCCTCTATAACAAGTACATTCATATTTCATTTTGTTGATTGAAGATAGAAAACCCTCTTTCCTGCAATTAATGGTGCAGCAACCTCTATGCAATAGTTATCTTAGAATTTATTAACAAACATTAAAAAATAAAAGTAAACATTTTAAATGATATCCATTTATTACCACCATCTTGCTATTGCGGGACTGTCAGCTTTTTTACAACTTAGAAAAGTTATTATTCGGTGAATTCTGTCATATTAATTCATTACATTATCCACTTGAAAACGCAGATAAATCAGTTCTTTTAAACTTTTTTAACTATTTGAGTCTGATCTATGGCTGATATAAGAACCGACTGGTCCTACGACGAAATTTCAGAGATTTACCATACGCCTCTAATGGAATTGACCTACCAGGCTGCAACGGTACACCGGGAGCATCATAAAACCGGCGAAGTCCAGGTCTGCACGCTTCTTTCCATCAAGACCGGCAATTGCCCCGAGGATTGCGCCTATTGTCCACAATCTGCGCATAACGATGCAGAGGTGGAATCCCATGGTCTGCTTGATCCCGAGGAGGTCCTGGAGTCTGCCCGCAAGGCAAAAGAGGCCGGCAGCACCCGCTTCTGCCTCGGCGCCGCCTGGCGAAGTCCGAAGCGCGAAGAGGAGTTTGACCAGGTCCTGGAGATGGTCAAAGGCATTACCGATATGGGCATGGAGGTCTGTTGTACGCTCGGAATGTTGTCGGACGAACAAGCCCGCAAACTAAAAGAAGCCGGGCTTTATGCCTATAACCACAACCTGGACAGCAGTAAAGAGTTTTATCAGAAAATAATTACCACGCGTTCCTACGAGGATCGACTGGATACCCTCGAAAAGCTGCGGGATAACGACATTTCCGTCTGCTGCGGCGGCATCATAGGGATGGGAGAAACCGATGAAGATCGAGTAAAACTTATTCACAACCTCGCCACTCTGCCCGAACATCCCGAATCGGTACCCGTAAATGCCCTTCTTGCCTGCAAAGGAACGCCGCTGGAAGAAAAGACCAAGGTTCCGGTATGGGATATGGTCCGCATGATCGCCACCGCCCGTATCACTATGCCTGATTCAATGGTGCGTCTCTCGGCCGGACGGGTAAATATGTCGATGGAAGAACAGGCGCTCTGTTTTATGGCCGGTGCCAATTCGCTGTTCACGGGCGACAAACTCCTTACGACAAAAAATGTGGAAGAAAGCGAGGACCAAAAGATGTTTGATTTGCTTGGCCTGACGCCGCGCGACGCCTTCCAGGATGCCAAAGAGAAGCATATTCCGGAGAACGGCGTGAAGTAAGAACGCGTTACGGCTCCAATATCAACGCTATTGTAGCGTAGGCGTCTTTTAACTCCTCTTCTCCAATGCAGTAAGGGGGAAGTATGTAGAGAATGTTCCCAAGGGGT
>CAJXOW010000049.1 GCA_913057825.1 uncultured Balneolaceae bacterium
CTCATGGCGCGGGTAGAACGAAACGATATCATCTTCCGAATATACATACCCCGCCGTTGTTCGCCGCCCGACGCCCGGATCTACAAACAGTCCCACATATACTTTTTCAAAGTTGTACTGGGTGGATACAAAATCGAAGTTAAACACCAGTACCTCATTCAGTGGAGGTGAAGCCCATGAATAGCTGGTTTGAATAACATCCATAAACATAGGTTCGTGCTGCGAATTCTGCAGTGCAGCCTGGTTATAGTCATTCATGCGAGTGACGAAATCCTCGTCACTCTGCGCAATATAATTTTTAATATATGGATCTCCCGGGGCGCCTATATCCACGGTATCTCCCCGCACGATTTCATGAACTGTATCCCATGGAGCACTGGAATATCCCTGGAATACCCATTGGGCTCCAAACATCCTGGAAGCTGAAACCAATGTATCTCCCTCGGGTGTGATTCCCCCGATGTAAAATCCGGTTAGCAGTAGATGCTCCTCAAAACTGCCGGGCGGATATTCTGCATTGATAAGTCCGGGATAATTAGTACCTGCCTCATCCCAGGTGCCTTGGTTCGTAACCAGCTGCCGTACCAGACCCACATCATGAACGGCGTAATCGAGGGTGATAAACTGGGCATTGACGTTGACTGGCAAACAAAACAGCAGGGCAATAAGACCTGCTGCCAAATATCGGTAATAGTACATAAAATCTACTTGAATGTTATAAGTTTTAAAAACGCTAACCTGTAGAACCTGCACAAGCTATTTCTATAGGATTCTTAATGTATAATTTTGACCTTAAACAGTAAACAGTGTTTTGGAGATTAAGAAAAAAATATACCAATTAACAATCATAAATTTAATTAGTAAACAATGATATAGTTATAACTGTTTACTCACAATGCCTTTCGAGAATCTCATATGCAAATAAATTACAGGCTGTGATAGTTTGAGTGATAATACCCTAATTGACCATAGCTTTTTACTATATTGCCTGCTGTTATTCATCCCCGAATAGGATTGCTATTTAATCAAACAGGAACTAATTTCCGTATAAAGCTTATCAAATTACCATCAGGAACCAAAGAAGCATGAAATTTTATATTATAGCCATCCTGCTTGCAATGATGCCGCTTTTCAATGTCAGTGCACAAGCCACAGCCGACCCCATTACGGTCGAATCTTTGCTCCAGGAGTTGATCGACCGAGAGCAGCTGGCCCATTATCCCTCTCCATATTATGAGACCAGACAGTTTAGCAGTTATGACCGGCGAGCTGAAGAACGCGGCGGGTCAAGCTGGTTCGCAAACCTGGATCGATCCTACTTTATAAGGACAGAGAAGCACAAGGGTCGAACCGAATATGTTATGATGGATGACGAGGGTCCGGGGGCTCTTACGCGGTTTTGGATGACTTTCGCGGGACCAGGTGCCGGTGAAGGCACTCTGCGCATTTACCTGGATGGGGAACGAACACCCGTCATAGAAGATAATGTATTGGATATTCTGAGCGGCGGTGCCCTGGTCGGAGATCCGCTGGCTGCGTCCGTATCTCCTAAAACCGACTATATGCAGCGCGGCCACAATCTATATTTGCCCATACCCTACCGTGAGCATATCAAAATCACCTATGAAAGTGACCACGTCGGCAAACCCGGGGCTCCCTCCGGCAGTGAAGCGGTGTATTACAATATTAATTACCGCACCTATGAGGCGAACACTGAGGTAATAACATTTCAAAAAGATCAGTTAAAAGAAACTGAGACCTTGCTGCAGAAAGTCCAGAGACAGCTTGGCGAGCCTGACAAGAAAGCATATTTAAAAGAACTGAAACTGCAAACAGAGGATTTGGTTGCTACGTTAAAGACAGGAGAAAGTCGCCAGTTGAATCTTCAGGGCCCTGGTGCGATAAGACATATTGCTCTTCAACTCGAGGCTCCTCATCTACCCCAAGCCTTACGCTCCACGGTGTTGGAAGTTTCGTTCGACGGTCGTCGGACCGTCTGGGTGCCCGTGGGAGATTTCTTTGGCACCGGTTATCAAATTCGGCCACACGACACCTGGTATACTACCATTACCGCTGACCAACAGCTTCATGCTTACTGGCTTATGCCGTTTGAAGATTCAGCCCGGGTAGCGCTTCACAACTTAGGCACACAGACCGTGAGGGTAAAAGAAGGCCGAATAGATCATTCGGGATGGACCTGGACCGAGCGGGACATGCATTTTGGAGCAAGCTGGAAAAATTATGCGGATGTCCATACCGGAGAACGTAAATCACCCGACGGGTCCGGCGGTCCATTTGACTTTGACTACACGCACCTTAAAGGCCAGGGAGTTTATGTGGGGGACGTATTGACCCTCTTTAACACCTCCTATGCCTGGTGGGGCGAGGGGGATGAGAAAATTTATATAGACGGCGAAAAGTTCCCCTCGCATTTCGGAACCGGAACGGAAGACTATTACGGCTATGCCTGGGCCCGGCCCCAGAATTTCACCCATCATCCATATATTTCCCAACCCGACGGCAGCGGAAACCTGGAACCCGGATATGTGTTGAACTTGCGTTACCGCGGACTCGACGCCATACCCTTTGACCGTGAACTGGAGGTGGATATGGAAATGTGGCACTGGGTCAACACCACCATCGACTATGCCCCCACATCATTCTTCTACACTCGACCGGGAAGTAAAATTTTAGTATCACCCGATACCGGCGGTGCTAAAACTCCTGTTTCTCTTTCACGAACTGATATCATATCCCCGGAAATATCGCAGGGTCGTGTCGAAGGTGAGAACCTGGCGTTGGATACGCTTACGGCTGGAAACATTAAGTATCAAAACATAACGGGTGTCGGCTGGAGTCAGAACAAACAACTCTGGTGGTACAATGGTGAGCCGGAGGATCAGCTACAGGTTTATTTCACCTCCGACCGAGCCGGTGAGTTCCAGGTTAAAGGTAAGTTCACCACCGCTCATGACTACGGGAAGGTTCGCATCCGGCTCAATGGCAAAACGGCCGTCGAAGATTTTAACGGCTATAGCGATTCGTTGGGAACTAAAACCGTTAATCTTGGTACCCATGCTATAGCAAAAGGTAAAAATTCATTGAATATTGAAATAATGGGCTACAGCCCCGAAGAACAAAAAGCTTTTTGGGGCCTTGATTTTCTGTCATTTGAAAAACCGTAAGTAAATAAACTCAGAATCAGTTAGGGACGGCAAGAATTATTCATAACTTTACTTTCATGATACAATCAGCCAGTCCCTGGGATGCACACTGCAGAACAAAAAAATATTAAACAATTATGGAATACAGATTTTTAGGTAGTTCCGGCTTGAAAGTTTCCGCTCTCTCATTTGGCTCGTGGGTGACATTTGGAGATCAAATCGACGAACAACGAGCCTTTGAAACCATGAAGACCGCCTATGAGCATGGGGTCAATTTCTTTGACAACGCCGAAGCCTATGCCGGCGGTGAATCAGAGATCATGATGGGAAATATTATCCAAAAAGCCGGGTGGAAACGCTCTGACCTGGTATTGTCTACCAAAATATTCTGGGGAGGCGACGGACCAAATGACCGGGGTCTATCTTTCAAGCATATTGTTGAGGGCACCAACGCTGCACTGGACCGGCTGCAAACCGACTATGTGGACTTGATCTTTTGCCATCGTCCCGATATCCACACTCCGATCGAGGAAACCGTCAGAGCCATGAACCAGGTTATTCGTGAGGGGAAAGCATTTTATTGGGGAACCAGCGAGTGGTCGGCCGAACAAATACGGGAGGCCTACCATATTGCTCGCCGCGAAAACCTGCAGCCCCCAACCATGGATCAACCGCAATATAATATGCTGCGGCGAGAAAAAATCGAAAAAGAATTTAAACGACTTTATACCGATATTGGATTGGGAACGACCATTTGGAGTCCCCTGGCTAGTGGAATTTTAACCGGAAAATATAACGATGGAGTTCCCGAGGGAAGCCGACTCTCGCTCGACAAATACCAATGGCTGCGTGAGTATATCCTGGAAACCGAAAGCGGCAAGCAAAAAATTGAAAAAGCCCGCAAGTTGACCCCTATCGCAGACGAGCTTGGCGTTACCATGGCGCAGATGTCTCTCGCATGGTGCCTGAAAAATCCGAATGTAAGTACAGTCATTACCGGCGCTTCCCGACCTGAACAGGTGGAAGAAAACATACAGTCACTGGAGGTCGTCGAGCAACTTGACGAGGAAATTATGGCTCGCATCGAGGAGATCCTTCAAAACAAACCGGAACCGGAAAAAGATATGCGGGAAAACTGATATAGCCCATTTCCGGCTTTGATGAATAATATTCCAGGATAACGGCTTATCAACCGTTTTAACAGGCACACTCAACCGCAACCCGAAACTGCAAATGTGCTAAACTAATGTTTTAAACCTATGATTTATAATCGCAGTAACTCATGCCAACTTTTTAAAGGTTAACCCGGCATTGATGGTGCATGTTCTTTTTTATCTCTACCTACCAGCCAAAAGGCAAGGCTGACAAGCAGTCCCAGGTAAATGGGTTCTATACCCATAAAATCTTCCGAATATCCATTTCCGCCGGTAATTGCTCCCATGGTCAGCCAACCAATGGAGGCCAAAATACTCGTCGACATCAGGGGAATCACAAACTTATTCCTTATCCTGAAAAATGAAAAGTACACTCCCAGCACGGGAATGAGCAAACCGGGTATCATGGTGGAGCCGATGATATACCAGAGGCTTATGACGCTCGGGTATAGATAAATTAATGCTATGCTAACCAAAAGAGCAGCGATCACGCTGATTCGGGTTAATGTTATTTTCGACATTCCCCGGTACCATTTATGCAAAAAGTCACGTCCGAGTGTTTGCCCGGCCAAGAACAGGTCACTGTCGAGGGTAGACATAATCGTGGCCAGCAGGGAGACGAAAAACAGTCCCTTAATCCCGGCGGGTAGAATCTGGTTGGCCAAATACGGGTAAGCCATCACCGGCTGTTCCAATCCACCGCCCAGTATGACCTGGCTGTACATACCTGACAAAATAGTCATGCAGTCGAATACCGCCCAGGCGGCAATTGACCAGTAAATACCGCGACGTGCGGTCCCGGGCGATCGTGCTGCTGCGGCCCGCTGATGAAATCCCGGGTCAATGAATGTCCACAAGGCAATAAAAAACCAGACCAACATAAAGGGGATATCATGTCCGCCGGTCGGGTTACGGTGAACCGCCGGAACATCTTGCCATAACGTAGCAGGCGAACCATAGGATCTAATCGCAAAAAACAGCAACGCCGCGAATCCGCCAAACATGAGAAAAACCTGTAATATATCGGTTCGCACCACCGCATTTAGTCCACCGTAAACCACATATATCGCTGCCAATAATGCCACTGCTGTCGCATAGAGCAACACGTGCTCTGTCCCGCCTATGAAGTATCCCATCAACAGGCTCAACATAAACAGGTAAGGAGCAGGGTTTACCATAACAAACACCGGAACGGCTGCCCATCGGCCAACCCGTTCGCCGTATTTATTTGCTAAAGCCTCGGGAATACTAAGCGCGGGATTTTTCCGGATACGTGCTGCCAGAAAAGTTGCAAATAGCCAGGCATACAGATAATAAGGAAGACCAAAGAGCAACCATTGTGAGATACCGAACTGGTAACTATACTCACCCACCCCCAAAATTCCACCATACCAGGTAGAGACCAACGTTGCAACAAACGCCGGCAGGGTCAATCGTCGGCCGAGCAGTAGATAACTCTCTTCGCTCTCGTCCGATGTACCCCCCTTGAGACCGATAACCAACAGGACGGCAAAAAAAACGGCAATTAATAACCAGTCAATCAGACTAAATGTTAACAGCACGATGCATTGAAATTAGTAATTCCAGTAGAATATTCGGGTTTTACATATCGTCTTTGACTCGCGACCACCAGGCACCGGGCCCAAATACTCAAAAAAATAGCCTCCATTGGTTTTAATGGTAACACACGATAAAATAATTCGATAAACTAGAAACCTGTTGGGATTCCAGCTTTCAAATTATATTTAAAAATGCATCCCTTAATAATCGCCATACTCAAACAGCTCGGAATATAAGAACAGTATTCTTTTTTACATATCACCAACCCGCAAAATATTAGATTTATTTCATGGCACTCTATTAAACTCCTTTTATCTTTATTTCATTGCGAAGCGATGCCGGGCGAGCTAAATTGTGCGGACCATTCACCGTTGTACCATGATTACATCATTGCGACCCTACATCAGGCTTGTATCGGACAACACCGATTTCCGTCGGCTATGGCTCAGCCAAATCGTCTCCAACTTTGGCGACTGGTTCGGTTTATTGGCTGTGTATGCCCTTGTTACACGCTTTTCGGATTCCGAATTTCTGCTGGGACTGGTCATTATAATAAAGACTTTAAGCCTGGCGGTTTCGTCCCCTTTGGCCGGTTACATTACCGATCGCTTTAATCGTCGTCACTTGATGATTGGGTGTGATTTATTGCGATTTGTGGTTGTGCTGGGATTCTTGCTTATACGGTCCGGAGGATTGTTGTGGCTTGCCTACCTGCTGCTGATGCTTCAAATGTTCCTCTCCGCCATATTTTTGCCCGCTCGAAGCTCATCCATTCCCAATGTGACGTCCTCTGAAGAATTGGTTACTGCCAACATTCTATCCTCTTTATCCTGGAGCATGATATTTACGATGGGAATGGCCCTGGGGGGCATAGCGACGGAATTCCTGGGGACCGACCTGGTATTTATTATGGATGCCGCCAGTTACCTGCTATCTGCCTATTTTATATATGGAGCCGTTATCCCTCAACATCAGGAAACAGACACAAACGGAACGGCCGTGCATCGACAACCTCTCCAGGGGATTATGGAAGGATTTCTTTATTTGCGACGGCATGCCACTATCCGTCGTCCCGCCCTGGCCAAGGGGACGTTTGAGATTTTCCAGGGAGCATTGGTTTACATGCTCATCCTGGTTGCAGAACGGAAATTGCTGATGGGAAGTCTGGGTCTCGGTTTGTTATATGCCAGTCGGGGACTGGGAACCGGCGTGGGGCCCATAGTAGCACGTCGTTGGTTTCGGGATGAGAACTATTGGATCACCCTTATCGGGTTCTTGATGATGTTTTCGGGGGGTATGTACTTTTTCGTTGGGATTTGGGGCAGTCTAATACCTATTATGATCTTTGTATTTTTCGCCCACACCGCGTCCGGAGCCAACTGGGTGATGAGTACCGTGCTGCTTCAGCGTCGGACCCCGGACCCCATTCGCGGTCGAGTATTCAGCCTGGAATGGGTATACCTGACGCTTGCTCAATCGGGTTCCGTGGCATTGGCTTCTCTTTTACTCGACAACCAGTGGGTCACGCTTGATACCGCCATTTTATTATTTGCAATTTTACTGGCATCTACCGGAATAGGCTGGCTCTCAACCATTGTAAAACGGGAAAACAAAGACAAAGCCGAGGAATTGCGAGAGATGAATTTGAACTAAACTATTGTTTGAAACATAAGTATGTTTACTGCAATATGCTCTCCCGGTCAACGACGAAACCATCTTTTCAGTTGTTTCCACAGCCCACCGCCGATCATCTTGTTTATCGACTCCAGTGATGAGCGAACTATTTCCAATATATCATCTTCTCCTTTCCAATGAGATCTGACAACCGACGACTGTTCTCGATTCAATATCCTGTTAAGAGCAAAGATAGTCAGTGTCACATCATCCAGGTAGCCGACCGGCCCCGTGATCAGTTCCGGAAGGAAATCGATTGGTGAAATGAAATAAATAACCGTTATGAGAAGTATCGAACGACTTCGGCTGGAGATTCTGCGGTCTTTTATGAGCTGCATCAGCAAGTATAACAAGTCCGGCACTAACAGGATATACTCCCCGTATCTTTTCCGATGGCCTTTACGTTCAAACCAACCCGTGACTTTCTTCCTCAGATACGTGTACATATCTCTTGTATTATACTGTCATTTATAATGAACTTCATAATAAGAAACCGCATATTTAACCGGGAACCCTCTTATGAGCAATATACAAAGAGACCTTTGAAAAACCGGGCGGCGGTTCCTCGTTCGAAAGTTTTTCTCTTTTTGAGTTCGTTTAAATTTCCGCAGACCATGATAAATGCCAGTCAACTACAACATATTCTTCATCTAATTACCGAAAAACTTAATACTTCGGAACCGCCGTCCGGTTTTTCAAAGGTCTCTACAAAGTAAATATAAACATGTAGAATCAACGATACCGTCAGCAAGAGTACGTGTACGGTAAAAAACTTGAACTATGACCGCCCTTCACTTAGCCACAACCGGACCTCCTCGGTCGTTACTTGCTCAAAGTTCTCGATCACCCGGCTGCAGTCTTTAAGCACTTTATCGGAATAGGTAGTAGTAACCCCGACCGTTATACAACCTGCACTCTTTGCGGCCCTCGCTCCAGTCGGTGAATCCTCAAATACCACGCATTGAGCCGGGGATAGCTTTAATTTCGATGCGGCTTTTTCGTAGATATCCGGTGCCGGCTTTCCACGCTGAACATCCGAAGTATGCATGACCGCCCGAAAATAGTTTTGAATATTCAGCTCACCCAATATATATGAGGAATTGGATGCCGGAGCTGAGGTGGCAACAGCCATGGGAACCGACGCCCGGCCAAGTTCCCGGATAAACTCTTTTACCCCCGGCACCTGGTATTTAATGGGATCAAACATCTCCCTGAATAACTCCTCTTTCTCCTCTGACAACCGTTCGATATCCTCCGATTTAATCGACTCAAATACTTCCGGTAGCCAATCACTATTTTTACGGCCGAAAACACGATCGACCAAAAAACGGTCACTCACTTCCGTGTCGTAGCGTTCACAAAAAACCCGGATCGATTTTTTATGAACCGGATTACTATCAACGATCACCCCGTCCATGTCAAATATAACACCAAACATATGCTTCATTCCTTTTAGTTCTCAGTTTAGATCCGAAAAGATAAAACCTCCGATTCTATTAACAAAAAATGGTAGAAATTCGGCTGAAATTATATATATTACATTATATAAGACAAAATACTCTTAAATACATAATACTATGTGCCTCGGTATACCTGGTAAAGTAGTTGAAATTGAGCAACGTGATGACGACCTGTTGATGGGCAAGGTGAGTTTCAGCGGACTTATAAAGGAGGTATGCCTTTCGTACGTACCCGAGGTTAGAGTGGGCGAATACGTAATCGTCCACGTTGGTTTTGCGATTAGTCAGCTAAATGAGGAGGAAGCGCTCGAAGTGTTCAATTATTTAGAACAAATTGGCGAAATCCAGGAGCTGACGGACAATGGTGAACCACCTCCATCACCACCCGCTTAATATTGAAATTTAATGAACCAAGGATGACAACATGCATGAGTTATCCATTGCAAAAAATATTATTCAGTTAGCCCGTGAACATTTGACGGCCGAGGAAGAAGTTCGACTGCGAACCATCAAAGTCAATGTCGGCACTTTCAGTACGATTGTCCCTGCCCAACTTGTTTTTGGCTTTGAGGCCGCACGGGAAGATACCCCTCTGAGACAGGCGGAACTTGATATTACCATGATTCCGCTCCGAATTAAATGCTATTCCTGCGGAGAAGAGACAGAGATCGACCCGGTCGACTTTATTTGTCCATCATGCTCCTCCCCCAACATTGAAATTATTGCCGGGAACGAACTGACCATCACTGACCTGGAAATATCTGATTCATAAATACGGAGCCGCCATGAGCATCAAAACAATTGAACGCAAAGTACTGCAGAAAAACGACGAAGTCGCCACCGAAAACCGGGCTTACTTTAAAGAACACGGTATCCTGGCTCTCAACCTGGTCAGTTCACCGGGATCGGGAAAGACCAGCCTGCTCGAACAAACGCTTCGAATGCTCGAAAACCGTTTGCCGACCGCCGTGGTAATCGGGGATGTACAGACCAACCTGGATGCACAGCGTTTGGCATCTTTTGATATCCCCACTATCCAACTGGTGACCAATGGATCATGTCATCTGGAAGCATCACTGGTTCGCGATACTTTATCCGAAATCGAGGCTGACAAAACAAAACTATTATTTATTGAAAATGTGGGGAACCTCGTTTGTCCCTCGAACTTTGATCTGGGTGAAGCCATGAAAGTGGTTATAGCCAGTACCGTGGAAGGAGACGACAAACCACTCAAATATCCCGCTATGTTCAGAAATGCATCGGTTCTGATCATTAACAAAATTGACCTGCTTCCCTATGTAAACTGCGATATGGATATACTCCGAAACAATGCCCTTCGCATCAATCCATCTCTTACCATATTTGAAACCTCGTGCACAACCGGCGAGGGCATATCCGG
Organism: uncultured Balneolaceae bacterium; assembly: GCA_913057825.1. GTDB lineage: Bacteria > Bacteroidota > Rhodothermia > Balneolales > Balneolaceae > CAJXOW01. The sequence continues at coordinate 10,412 of CAJXOW010000049.1, forward strand.
ATGGTGCGACTGGCTTCAACAACAAGTGGAGGATCAATCATGGGACAACGTATCCGCCTGACCATCCGGGGAACGGTGCAGGGGGTTGGATTTCGCCCGACGGTGTACCGGCTGGCCAATAAATACAAACTTACCGGTTGGGTAGTCAACGATCCGGCCGGGGTGACCATAGAAGCAGAGGGCTCCTCTTCGCATCTTGAGAAGCTGGTCAAGGCACTCCGCCAACTGGATTTACCAAATGTTTATTATGAGCATTTTCAAGTCGAAGAAATTGAACCGGTAGGAAATAATCGATTCGTAATCAAAAACAGTAACCATGAGGGGGCCAAGCGGGCTCTAATGCTGCCTGATATTGCTACCTGCCAAGAGTGCCTGGATGAATTGTTTGACCCGGCGAACCGTCGCTTTCACTATCCATTTATCAATTGTACCCACTGCGGTCCGCGTTATTCAATTATTACAGATCTGCCGTATGATCGACCCAATACCACTATGCAGGCCTTCACCATGTGTGACGCTTGTCGAGAAGAGTACGAAAATCCGAAGGATCGGCGATTTCACGCGCAACCTAATGCATGTCCCGACTGCGGCCCCCATATGGAATTGTGGGATGTAAACGGCCGCACCCTCTCCCGGCGCTACCAGTCCATCAGACTCGCTGCCAAAGCAATAATCCGAGGTAAGATTGTGGCGATGAAAGGGCTTGGCGGATTTCAACTGTTGACCAATGCCTCGAATGTGACCTCGGTCGAACGCCTTCGTAAACGCAAGGGACGGGAAGAAAAGCCTTTTGCCTTAATGGTGAACTCCCTGGATCAGGCTAAAAAGATATGCAAAGTATCAAAGTCGGAACAGCAATTATTGACCTCTCCCCAAGCGCCCATTGTTTTACTTCAAAAAAGAGTGCAGACCGAGTACTTTATCACCCCTTCGGTAGCTCCCGGCTATACATCACTCGGACTCATGCTGCCCTACACTCCCCTGCATCATTTGATCATGGAGCTGGTCGACCAACCTATGGTCGCTACCAGCGGAAACCTCAGTGACGAACCGATTTGTATCGACGAAAATGAGGCCCTCGATCGCCTGCATTCAATAGCCGACCTGTACCTGGTTCACAATCGCCCCATTGAACGACATGTTGACGACTCGGTCGTTCGCACGGTGGCGGGAAAGCCGATGATGCTCCGTCGCTCCCGCGGCTACGCCCCGCTCCCGATAAGTGTCGTGAGTCAACAAAAATCAATGGTATCTGATGGACTTGGCAAATCGCCTATTACCATGATGGCTCTCGGGGGACATCTAAAAAACACCATCGCTATTAACCGAGATTCCAATATTTTTGTAAGTCAATATATCGGAGATCTGGATAATTATGAAGCAACAAAAGCCTATCACAAGGTAGCTGACGATTTGCCCCGGCTATATGATTTGAAGCCGGAATTGCTGATTCATGACTTGCACCCTGAATACTATTCCAGTAAAGACGCTCAAAAAAGACCCCCTTCAACCACCACCGTACAACATCATTACGCTCATATTCTTTCCTGTATGGCCGAACATCAGCTTGATGAAACGGTCCTCGGCGTTGCATGGGATGGAACCGGATATGGTCCCGACGAAACTATTTGGGGCGGCGAATGGATAATTGCCGATACAAGAGAATGGAGGCGATTTGCCACCTTCCGGTCTTTCCGTTTGCCCGGTGGTGACCAGGCCATCCGGGAACCCCGGAGAGCGTCGCTGGCCATGTTATACGAATTGTTCAGCGAGCCCTTATTTGAGAAATCGGATATAAGCACCATACAATCTTTCAGTAACGCAGAACTCAAAGTACTGCGCAATATGCTCAGAAAGAGTCTAAATGCACCACTAACCACCAGTGCGGGACGTATTTTTGATGCCGTAGCTTCCCTTTTGAACTTATACCATAAAATATCCTATGAGGGTCAGGCCGCTATTGCGCTTGAAAATATTCTGCCCAACAAACCCTCCGATGAATGCTATCCCTATAAATTAAACCTGAACCGGGATTTATGGGTGGTAGACTGGGCCCCCCTCATCCATCATATTCTGATGGATCTATCCTTTTCTGACCCACCTGTTATCTCTAACAAGTTTCACAATACCATGGTGAAAATCATCGTGGATATAGCCACAAGAGCGGAAAAAGAACGGGTGGTGCTTTCCGGTGGTTGTTTCCAGAATGTCTATCTGACCGAAAAAACCATTGCCAAACTGGTCAAACACGGATTCCGACCCTATTGGCATCAAAAATTGCCCCCGAACGACGGGGGGCTAGCAGCCGGACAGCTATACTATGCACTTTCTACTTCACTCCATGACGAATCGAAAAGGAGAAATCATGAAGTACCTGGATGAATATCGCGATCCCGAGGCCGCTAAAAAGTACCTGGACCTCATTCACCGTACTATAAGTCGGGAATGGACGATTATGGAGATTTGCGGCGGACAAACACACGCGATTGTAAAATATGGTATCGATCAGTTGTTGCCCGACCAATTAAACTTTGTACATGGACCCGGCTGTCCCGTTTGCGTTACTCCTCAGGAAATGATCGACAAAGCACTCGCCATTGCTCAATTGCCCGATGTCATCTTTACCTCTTTTGGAGACATGCTGAGGGTGCCCGGAACGGATAAAGATCTGTTAATGGTTAAATCGGAAGGAGCGGATGTACGCATGTTGTATTCACCGTTGGACGCCGTTGAGCTGGCCCGCAAAAATCCGGATCACGAGGTAGTATTTTTTGCGGTAGGATTTGAAACCACAGCCCCGGCCAACGCTATGGCGGTCAATCAAGCCTATAAGCACCATATCAATAATTTCTCGATACTAAGTGCCCATGTTCTCGTTCCTCCAGCGATTGAAGCCATATTGTCAGACGAATACAACCAGGTAGAGGGTTTTCTTGCGGCCGGACATGTTTGTACGGTTATGGGATATCGGCAGTACGAGCCCCTGGCCGATCGATTCAAGGTTCCCATTGTGGTCACGGGATTTGAACCGCTCGATATTTTCCAGGGCACTTACATGGCCCTGAAACAACTAGAAGAGGGGCGATATGAGGTCGAAAATCAATATGCACGGGCGGTCAAACCGGAAGGCAACCTGCCGTCACAAGAACTGATCAATCGAATATTTAAAGTTGCCGACCGGTCATGGCGCGGCATGGGCGAAATTCCACAAAGCGGGCTTTGTCTTCGTTCTGAATATGCAAAGTTTGACGCCGAACAGAAATTCAATCTTGATGTCGATCTCCCGGTCAGAAAAACGGAATGTATTGCAGGAGCTATTCTCAGGGGACAGAAAAAGCCCCTTGAATGTCCCGCTTTTGGTACGCGTTGCACCCCCGAACATCCCCTGGGTGCTCCCATGGTTTCGTCCGAAGGGGCATGTGCCGCTTACTACAACTATCGAAATTTTCAGCAAAAACAGAAGAGCACTCCCTTATGAGTAAAATGACAAAACAAAACGGCATCAACATCAACTGTCCGCTGCCCATATCCGATTATAAAAATATTTTACTGGCACACGGAAGCGGAGGCAAACTGTCGCACGACCTGGTTCGTAAAATATTTCTTCCCCGGTTCCGCAATGCCTACCTCGAAACATTGCAAGACGGCGCCACACTGCCCTACATCGATCAAAGCCGGCTCAGCATCTCAACCGACTCTTTTGTCGTAGATCCGATCTTTTTCCCCGGAGGCAACATCGGTTCGCTTTCCGTGCATGGCACCCTGAATGATATCGCGATGTGTGGTGCGCAGCCGCTTTATTTATCAGTCGGATTTATTATCGAAGAGGGACTTCCCCTGGAGGATTTATGGCAGATCGTGCTCTCGATGGAAAGTGCGGCAGATGAGGCCGGAGTTAAAATTGTTACCGGCGACACAAAAGTGATTGACAGGGGAAAGTGTGACAAGATATTCATTAATACGACCGGCATCGGTACCATATGGCCTAATCTTGATATCGGTGCTCACCAAGTCGAGAAAGGCGACCGCATTATTGTCAGCGGCGATATCGCACGACACGGGATCGCCATCATGTCGGTCCGCGAAGGGCTTGAGTTTGAAACTACGATCGAAAGCGACTCGAATTCCCTGTACGACCTGGTAAATACTATGCGTCAAGCGGGTACGATACACGCCCTGCGCGATCCGACGCGGGGCGGCCTGTCCAGTGCCCTGAATGAAATTGCAGAAGCCGCCGAGCTTGGCATCAGCATTACTGAAAATAACCTTCCCATTCGCGATCAAGTCCAGGCCGCTTGTGAAATCCTGGGGCTGGATCCCCTGTATGTGGCTAACGAGGGCAAATTGTTGGCATTTGTACCAGAATCAGAAGCTGAAGAAATCCTGGAGGCTATGAAAAGTCATCCGCTTGGAAAAGAAGCAGCCATTATCGGAGAAGTGGTGGATGACCATCCACGAACCGTAGTTCTTAAAAGCCGGGTTGGCGGCACCCGGGTGGTAGACATGATGACAGGCGAACAGCTCCCGCGTATTTGTTGAATCTAATGAGGGTGGAAGCCCTGCTCATTGAAACAGCCGGTTTACTTGGTTTTGCTTTACCAGAGTCCTCCCCCTTTCCGACTACGGTTGGGAAGATCTATTTATGATTATCTTGCCATATAGGGTCCTCCCCCATTCTCCCTCCGATGGGGGACGCTTTTTCACCTCGGTTGCCTTCAATATCCCCCTTTGGAAGGGGGAAAGGGGGAGGACTCGAAAGGAAATCCGAGCACCTAGTGAACTTCTGAGGTCCCTTCGGACTCAGCCTGAAGTTCCTGTTTTATTTTTTGAGTCACTTTCTTGCCTGCTTCACCTACTTCGGGCGAAAGTTCATCGCCGTGGCTGACATCTCCAATCTCGATGGCATAAATTATCATTCGCTCCGGCAGTTGATCCAATGTCTCGGCAAGTTTTATTGCTTCGGTCAGACTTATTGCATGAGTCGAAAGTGGAGATAAATTATATGGGATACTTTCGGAAAATGCTTCAAACCGTCTGATGGTACCTGTAGGTCCACCCGACATTGCTGCATCCACCACAATTACCAGTTCCCGGCTATCCCATGCTTCTATCAGACTATAGCCATCGGGTTTCATCATCATAAAGTCGACCCCGGTTATCTCCGGATCCTTCTGAAGGTCCTCTATAACACATAGGCCGACCCCGTCATCGCAGCGAAACATATTTCCAATCCCGATGACCAATACATTATTTTTACGGTGTTTACCGGACGATGACATCCCAGAACCTCGCAGTTATTTTCGATTTATATCCAACTTCAAAAAGTGCGTGGAACAGGATATACAGGGATCATAATTACGCACGATTTGCTCGCATTTCCACTGTAATTCCTCCTCTTCCATCTCCAGATGGTTTTCCACATAGCTACGTAAATCACTCTCAATCATTTCCTGGTTTTGAGAGGTCGGCGGCACAATTTTGGCATCCGTAATCGCCCCGTTATCGTCTATATCATACCGGTGATAGAGTATGCCTCGCGGGGCTTCCGTGCATCCATATCCCCGACCTGCCCCGGGTTTTACTTCTTCATAGGGGCATTCCGGTTTCGCATACTGATCAATAATACGCAAAGCTTCCTCACAGGCATAAAGGAGTTCCAGGCTGCGAACAATAATGCTTTTATGAGGACTCTTACATGTTTCGGCAATTCCGGCTTCCTCAGCCGCCTTCTGCACCGTCGGGGTTAGTCGGTCATAGTTTAAATTATAGCGGGCCAAAGGTCCGACCAGGTAAGGGCCTCCATTTTTCCGATGGGCATGCAAAGCGGTGGAATGTTGGACATGTTCTTCTTCGAAGACCTTTTCAAATTCACTGAGCGGAATATCGACCCCTTTGTTTGAAACAATTCGTCCCTCGTTAAATGGATATTCATCCGGATGTCGCAATGCCACGAATTCATAATCAATTTCGAAATCCGGGAAAGGAAGCGTGGATACCCACTTTACCGTCTCAAGACTTGCATCTTTTGCCCACTTCAGGTCGTCAACCATGGCATCGAGTTCCTGCCGGGTCGGTACTTTATAAAAACCTCCCACCCTGGGACTGATCGGATGAACCGAACGCCCCCCCAGAAGATCCATCAACGCATTGCCTATTTTCTTCAGTTTTAGTCCCATTTTCACCTGATCGGGGTATTCTGCGGCCATCTGTAACGCATCCTCATATCCCAAAAAGTCGGGAGCATGCAGCATAAACACATGCAAAGCGTGACTTTCGATCCATTCCCCGCAATACAACAGACGCCGCAATTCACGAATGGGTCCGCCAATTTTCCTGCCGGCAATATCTTCCATCGCGTGACTTGCACTCATCTGATAGGCAACGGGACAGATGCCGCATATACGGGCGGTAATATCCGGTGCTTCCCGAAAATCCCGTCCCCTCAAAAACGCTTCAAAATAGCGAGGAGGTTCAAAAATATTGAGCTTTACATCCTTCACCTGGTTATCCTGAATATCCACTCTCAGGGCACCTTCACCTTCGACACGGGACAGGTAGTCGACATTAATAGTTTTATTCTTCATAGTACTCACTTTCTTTTCGGAATGAATCGGATTGGGCATTGAACATGCGATACGCCCGCACCAAGTCTTCGTTAGTATATCCCATTTTGACAAATTGTCGGCTCAAGGATCGTTCATTTGGAGTTTCTTTCGGGCCAAAGCAACTGTAGCACCCCCGGTTATAGAACGGACAAATTGCACCGCATCCAGCCTGTGTAACCGGGCCGAGACAGGGCTCGCCCTGCGATACCATTACGCACGGCGTACCCCGACGCTTGCACTCTATACACACGCTGTACGATGGAATATTCGGTCGGCGATTAAACAGAAACGCGTTCACTACCTCAAGCAGCTGGGCTTTACTAATGGGGCAGCCCCGCAGTTCAAAGTCCACCTCCACATGATCCGCAATCGGGGTGGAAGTGTCCAGGGTACTGATATACTCTGGCGAGGCATATACGATCGACGTGAACTCTTTGACATCTTTAAAATTGCGCAATGCCTGTATTCCACCCGAAGTGGCACATGCTCCAATTGTGATCAAGAAATTGGATTCCTCCCGAATCTTCTGGATCCGTTCTTTATCCTCCGGTGTGGTGATGGATCCCTCTACCAATGACAGATCGTATGGTCCTTCCACTACGGCCCGCGTGGCCTCGGGAAAATAGGCAATTTGGATTTTGTCGGCGATGGCAAGCAATTCGTCTTCGCAGTTCAATAAAGTAAGCTGACATCCGTCACAGCTGGCAAATTTCCATACAGCCAATTTTGGTTTTTGATTGTTATCCATAGCTACACCTCTTTGATTGACAGGTAGGATTTCAGCTTATCATAAGTAAACACGGGACCATCCTTGCAAATAAAATAGGAACCGAGCTGGCAATGACCGCAGAACCCGATGCCGCATTTGTGGTTTCGTTCCATGGACACATAAATCTTATCCTCCGGCATATCGAATTTAAGTAGATCCATTGCCGTAAAACGCATCATGATTTCAGGACCGCATACGAACGCCACCGTGTTATTGGGATCAAATACCGCTTTGGGGATTAATTTGGTAACGATGCCCACATGCCCCTGCCAATCGGTATCGGCACTATCCACGGTAACGCTTACATCGATATCGAATCGCGCTCCCCATTCTTTTAACTGCCTGGAATAAAGAATTTTATCAGGACTTCGGGTACCATAAAGTAACGTTATGCGCTTGTATTGGTCGCGATGATTCAACAAGTAATAGATGACAGGGCGCAAGGGGGCCAAACCGATTCCACCAGCGATCACGACCACATCTTTGCCCACCGCCTTTTCAACCGGCCAATGGTTGCCAAACGGACCCCGAATTCCCAAAATATCACCCTCTACCAGGTTTTGTTTTCGTCGTGTAACGGATCCAACCACCCGGGTTGTGTGATACAAACGGGAATCATCATCCGGATCACCGCTTATTGAAATCGCAATTTCGCCGACCCCGAACACATAAATCATGTTAAATTGCCCGGGTTTAAAGCGGAACATATCCGCTCCATCGATCGGAACGAGCTCATGGGTAAACGTTTCCTGGGTTTCCCAGGTCACTTTGTCGATTCGAAAACGACGCGGCAGCATGGGGTTCGCCTCGATTTGCTCCTTTGTCAGTGTGTTATGTTCTAAGTCCATAAACGTCCAGTAGTTGCAGTCTTGTGGCTTGTAATCTTTGATCTATGATATGGGAAAAGCGTTTCAACAACTCATATCCCAGGTCATGGTTTTCTTCGCATTTATCGCGTAAACATTTACCATCCAGTGCTATGGCCCGTACCCGGTCTTTAGCCTTTGCATCAAATCGCCAGTAGTAGGGCGGCACCAGCCAGGACCAACCGAGTATCTCTCCATCACCCAGCGTATCGATCGTAACGTTTCCACTGCCGGGACCGTGAATGGCCAGGGCTACCGATCCTTCGCGTATCATATAAAACCGGTTGGCCTCTTCACCTTCTTTGAATATTTGCTGCCCTTCATCAAAACGCACATTTGAAGCACAACCGATAATGAGTTCCAGGTAGTTTTTATCCATTCCTTCAAAAAAAGGATGCTGCGAGACGATTTTTTCCAGATCTTCCATGGTGTTGTATTTATAATTTTCAAGGTTGAGGTTGATCCACCTTCTCTTCCGGCACTTTGCCACTCTTCCGTATAGCGGCAGTTTCTTCGGTTATATCGATGCCCACCGGGCACCACGTAATGCACCGACCACATCCCACACAGCCTGACGTACCAAATTGATCATGCCACGAAGCAAGCTTATGAGTCATCCACTGTCGATAGCGCGAAAGCGTCGATTTTCGTACGCTGCCCCCGTGGATATAAGAATACCCGAGTGTGAAACACGAATCCCAGATGCGCCACCGCTCGGCATGGTCCCCTTCCAGGTCCGTCACCTCTTCCACGGTATGACAGAAACAGGTGGGACATACCATGGTACAATTGGCGCAACTCAGGCATCGTTCTGCGACATCGTGCCATTGAGGATGCTCGAAGTTATTAAAAAGCAGGTCTCGCAACCGGTCGGTATCCAGGTCTCTTCCCATGGAGTCGGCAGCTTCATTGATACGTTCTTCAGCCGCCTCAACTGCACTGTCGCCGGCCTTTTCCCACGTAACCTCTTCCAGGACAGCAGCCCCATTTTCGGTTCCCACATCGGTTACAAAAAAATGGTCTACTCCGTCGATGATCTCGGTTATGGCCAGGTCATATCCCTCCCGGCTCCGGGGTCCTGTTCCCATTGAACTACAGAAACAGGTATTTCCCGCTTCTGTACAATTTACAGCTACAATGAACAACCCCTTTCTGCGCTCACCATAAACATTATCTTGGTACTCGTCGTCCAGAAATACGCGATCCAGGATATTGATGGCACTCAAATCGCAGGGACGAACCCCGATAAATGCATACTGGGGCATTTCATCCGACTTTTCTTCCACCTCAAAACCATTTTCAGTTTTTCTGGCCGACCAAAGTTTGACTTCGGGAGGACTTAAATAACTTTTCCAGCTCTGCGGTCCGACGTTATATCCAAACAAAGCACCATCCGACCGCTCAACCAACCTGTACTTCCCCTTTTCCTGTTTTTCCGTCCAACCAACAGGCAGTTGATTCACACTCTCGATTTCCTCATAAACAATGGCCTTCTCTCTAAGCGTTGGACCTATGGTCTTGTAGGACTTTTTTTGAAGTGCTTCCAGCAGTTCACCAAAATGCTCCCGTTGAATGATAACCTGACTACCAACATCTAAACGTGCCATATTGAGTCTCCAGAGGTTAACGTATTCCCTATGTGACAAAGAGCGGGCGACTCATTACAAGAGCAGCCTGCCCTGCCGGTAAACCAGGTCCGGCAATTAAGTTCTACGGCAAGTGCTCCGTTTCAAATAAATCCACTGTGGTACTTCAGAGTCACACCGCAGTTTGTCAAAGAGTTTATTCCAGTTTTCATTAAAAAATCGGGCATCGGGTCTTGCCTTGGACAACAGAACATGGTCCCGAGCGGTAATGAAAGCCACGCCAAATCGGGTTAATAACAAATCCAACATTAGCACAAACCGAAGCCCGATTTTTCAAAGAACTTGGTACAACATTTATTGTTAATTACAATTTATGACAAAATACTCTTTTATAAAAAATATTTGGGATTTTTCTTTAACTTATTTATGGATTTTCAGGAATCGATATCACCTATCCGTGAGAGCTCGTTGAAAACCCGGGCGGCGGTTCCGAAGCATAATAATTTTCTGGGTAGCAGGCAGTAATAACGATAATCGTCAACAGGGGCGATTAACCGTTCAATGCATCCAACCGAAGAAAAGTATACGAGCAAGGAACCGCCGCCCGGGTTTTCAACGAGCTCTGTAAAACAGCATGAAAGGAGGGTAATTTTTAAAAAGATATACCGTAGAGAGGGCGTTGGAAGCAAATAACGATAAGATACTGCCGGCACAAACAGATCGGAAGAAATTTTCTACTTATGCCGGCAAGCTCTTATCCCGAATTTCAATTTCGTGAGCGTTGCTTCACTTTGAGTGCTCACCCGGGTATTGATTTGCTTGGCGCAGTTTCTGAGCAATCCGAATGGGTGAAATAATTAACGAAGCACGGGCAACTCGCTAACTCGCAAGCTGGTGGCCCCATAGGGTATGAGTCGCAGCTTCTCAACCGGCTCATTGCTGTGTACCTGGCTTACCGGCAACGGACCGGCCCCCACGTTATAGGATTTCCAATAGGGAAGTTTTCGTCCGTTCGCAGCAAGCTCAACCGGGGTAGTTTCCGGACTCCAGGGATAGTCGGAATCGACTGTATTCTGTTTTACCTCGAATGATTCCGATGGATTTTCTCTATTTAACTGAAGTCCATAGTTCCAATCAGACACCGGCTGAATGGACCAGGTCGGAACTTCATACTCTTTGACATAGTGCGCGTCGTATTCCTCGTTCGTTAACTTTCGCTTTTTACCTTCTACATGCAACGCGTATACCAGCGGACCCCGTTGAATACTAACAGCCCGTTCGTGCCAACGCTCGTACTGGATATTCATAGGCAACTGCAAGGTAACTTTGTCCCCGTCTTTCCAAGTACGATCAACTTTCGCAATTTGTCCCGCTTCCGGCTTTTGATATTGCTCACCATTTACTTTGATCGTCGCCAAACTGTCGACCCATCCCGGTATGCGTAAATGAAGCGGGAATGCAACAGATTGGTCGCTGCTGAAAGTAAAGGTAATCTCATTATTAAAAGGATAATTCGTCGACTCGGAAAAATGAACCGGAACTCCATCGGCCACCTTTACATCCACTTCGCTTTCTGCGTACTGAAGTGCCGCCACGCCGCCATCATTGGAGGCCATCCAGAGACTGCGTACAAATTTGGGCCACCCCTGATGCATATTGGTCGTACAGCACGGGTACCCGTTGGCAAGACCAAAGCAAGCCCGAATTCCATTGGGTCCGGTGAAGTAATTTTGATAACCGGGTGCTACTTCTACCTGGTTGGGCTGTTGAAAATACTGGCGTCCCATGTAATCATCGGTATGAACCGTGGGCATCGCGTTATAAGCCACTTTTTCCAGGTGATCCATATATTCGACGCTGCCTGTCGTACTGATAAGTTCCCGCAAGCTGAACATCAACTCAACCACCGTACAGGTTTCGGTACCGTGGACGGGATCGGTCCCGTGCAGCAGTTCATCGCCCGAGAACATACCTTGCGGCTGGCCGTGCTCTTCCATCAACCAGTCTAACCCGTGACGAACGGACTCCAGGTACTTCTCCTCTTTGGTTTGCAGATAATTAACTGCCGGCTGCTTTATCCCCATGGCAATATTAACTCCATGATGGGAAGGAGGATCCTCTTCAAGAAACCCGTTGGTCCAATCCATCGTCTGATCAAACACAGTCGGTGCCAGATCGAGCAAAAACTTATCGCCGGTATGATTGTACAACCAGTATATGCTGTGTTGGTTTTCACCACCACGGGCCTTCGACCACCAGGTCCAGTGGTTCAACGGTTTTTCGTCGAGCGTCTCCTGCTGGTATTTGAAATAGTTGGTCATAAAATCGATGACCCGCTCATCATTGGTAGCAGAATAGTACGACTGTAACACTTTGAGCATAACCATCCGCGGCCACCAGTCGCCTGCGTTCTCCGTCTGAATAAAGGCCCCGGACCGGTCAGCATATTCCAGGTAATCGATATCATCGGTCGGTCCGAAATATCCGCTTTCCTGCTGACTGTTAAGTGTCCACTCGATATACTTTTTTGACTTTGTAATCAAGGTACTGTCTTCCAGGATATAAGCTAGCGGAACAAGTCCGTCAAGCCAGTATGGAGCTCGCTCCCAGTTATCTCCTCGACCCCCGACCCAGGCATTTTCTTCCCCGACGTTGGAATAGTACTGATCCAGCTTGCCGGCCATCCCATCGGCCATGCGTTCGAGCTGTACTTTTAACCAACCCTTCGGCTTCACATTACCTATGGGCAGGGGCGTATAATGATTCTGGGCCAGGGGAGCCCGATTAAACGTGTAGTTTTGGTCATCAGCCGTCGATTGCTCTGATGTCCCGGAATTACTGCTGCAACCAAGGCCTATCAATAGAACAAAGGCCAAACAAAAACTTGTGTATTTATACATAGTCAATGACGTCTTTTATTATAGTGGAAATTAGGCCTTACATAAGACCGTTGCGATACAGGCTTGTGTTCATTCTTTAAGCGTTTTGTGAGTACCGGGCGACGATTCCCTGCACGAAAAAGTTTCTTCATTTGGAAGGATCTTTCACCTATATCACTAATGTAGCAATCAGTGTTTTTCAAACAGAAAGTTTTAATGCTGTAAAACCGCCGCCGGGTACTCACAATCTGCTGGTAGTGCATCCATAAGATAAGAAGTAAAACCGGGTTTCATAAAATAGAAATCAAAACTGATAGTCCTGAAACATATTGGCTCACGAGAAAGTATGTTGGTACAAAGATTTAAATAAAATATGAATGGCCGGGATGACAGAATCCTTCGCATCCCGGCTACTTTTCCCTCCGCCTGTTACAAAATCACAGCCATTGCAAATGTCGTAACAATCTGTCCCGTTGCTGCGAATGAAGTCAAGACTAGCGTGTTTTAATCAGATTACCCCCGGCTGTAAGTTTAACCATCGTGCCTATCATCAATTTCAACAAAACCTCCCGCAGTTCATCGATACGAGCTTCAGAATGTCCTTGTTGCCTCGAAGACTGCATGTCGGCTAATTTCTTTTTCGTTCTCATTTCACGTACAAAATCCGTGAAATTTATATGTCCGAGCGTCAATTGAATCGTTCCACGCGTCAGAAACCCGCGATTTTTCAAAAGAAACATTCTCCCATCTCGGACTAGATTATCCGTCGTTTCTTTTCCGATCTCCCTGGTTAATTTTCTCAACTCTCTCTCCAACTCAATGCCAAAATGTTTCAAAACTGATATATTGTTATAGCGTTGTGCTAACCTCAAGATTTCCACCCTTGGTTTTTACTCGAACATGGAATTCACGAACGAGAAATATGTTTAGAATTATGTTTATAATCTCTTGACAGAGGTACTTAATGGGCTTTCATATTACCAATTAACGATCGTCGATTTATCCCCGACTAATCTTTTGACGGTTACTCCCTTTCAAAAAAGAAATTTACCTCTATGCAAAAGCCACGATGCCTGCCAATGCAACGGATGTAATTTACCATCCCGCAGCTCTGTAGCGACCGGATATCAGCGTGAACTTTTTTTCTGCTGATCAGCCATATTTGAACAGACTTCACCAAATATAAAACGAATTAATAAATCAACAAATATTTTTTTCACCCCTGCAGTATAATCAAATACGAAATAAACGGACGCTACTTCGACCTCATTACCCAAAATGAACCACATGCCATTATTTGCATAAATTTGCCTTCTCACTTCCAAAATTTGCATAAATACTTGTTCTTACTAATTTAAATAGTTGTCAGTAGTGGAATACAGCAAACAATTTCTTATGACAACCAAAAACTTCCCAAACCTTTTGAATGTGCTCATAGCTATCCTGATGGTCATAGGCTCTCACCTGCCGGAACTTCAGGCCCAATCCTCCGATTTTATCTTTTTTGATGAGAGCAATAAGGTCGGTTTCTATGATTACAGTTTTGGGTTCTATGAGGGAGGGAGTTCGCTTTCATTAATAAATGATGTTAAAGCCCCGGTTGATACCCTGCATCATTTTCGGGGGCACCATAGTATTAAACTGCAATGGCAATCTGTCAGCGGAGGGAATTGGGGCTTGGCACTGGCTAGTCCAGGATGGTCTGCTCACGACATTACCACCAAAGATACGTTATCTTTCTGGACTTATACTGAATCTAAAATCGGGGTCAATCAACTGCCGGCTCTTTTTGTTGAAGATCTTGACAACCAAAAATCGGATCCGATCTCTCCATCCCCCTATATTGATAGTATTGCAATAAATCAGTGGCAGCTGGTTCGTATACCGGTCAGCGCTATTGAGCAACAACCCGGTTCAGCCGACCTGTCCCGCATTAAAACGGTCTGGTTTTCGCAGGATTCTGCCGATGATTCCTCGCACACCTTGTACATAGATAATGTTAGAATGTATGCCGGGGCCCGATTTTTCGAAGGCAAACCCGAGCGCCCCGCAGATCTCAACTTCAGATCATACGAGCGACATATTACCCTCGAGTGGGAACCGAGTCCCTCGCAGGATGTTGGCTGGTACCGCATCTATCGTTCAGCCTCGGATACTTCCGATCCCTTACCTCTCGAAACCGTCCATAGCACCACCCGGTTCTACGTTGATTATCGGGGCTCCGTGGGAGCAGGAGCCCGATACTGGGTCACCGCACTGGATACCTACAACGAAGAGTCCGAACCCGCCGGGCCGGTAACCGCTGTGACCGAGTCGATGAGCGATGATGAATTTTTAAATATGACGCAACGGGCTACGTTCCGTTATTTCTGGGATTACGCCCACCCGGTGTCTGGTCTTGCCCGTGAACGACTCGGGTCGGATAATGTGGTAACCATTGGGGGATCCGGATTCGGTGTAATGGCTATTCCTGTGGGCATCAATCGGGGTTTTATTACTCGAGAGGAAGGTCGACAGCGACTACTTAAGATCGTAAAATTCCTGCAGCAAGCCGATCGATTCCATGGAGCCTGGCCGCACTGGATGCATGGAGAAACCGGAGACGTCATTCCGTTTAGTGCAAACGACAACGGCGGAGACCTCGTGGAAACCGCATTTATGATCCAAGGCTTGCTAACGGCCCGCAGCTATTTTGACCAAAACCAGGCAACCGAAAACGAAATACGAAGCCGCATCACCCAACTCTGGGAGAACGTGGAATGGGACTGGTACCGTAAAAACAATGACAGTAATGTACTCTACTGGCATTGGTCGCCCGATTATCAATGGGAAAAAAACCTACCTATTCGGGGGTGGAATGAAACGATGATTGTTTACATCCTGGGGATTTCTTCGCCAACACGCGGCGTGCCGGGATCAATGTATGAGGAGGGGTGGGCCGGCGGTAATTATACGAACGGGAACACTTACTACGGACATAATATACTGGTAGGCAGCGGAAAAGGCGGTCCGCTGTTTTTTACACACTACTCCTTCCAGGGATTCGATCCGCGGGACATAGAAGATGCCTATGCCAATTATTTTGAACATAACCGCAACCAGACCCTGGTCAACCGTGCTTATTGCATTGACAACCCGTTAAACCATGCCGGGTACGGTCCCAACACCTGGGGGCTTACCGCCAGCGATGAGCCAGGAGGCTACGGAGTTCATGCCCCGAATGCAACGGAAGATAACGGCACCATCACTC
>CAJXOW010000050.1 GCA_913057825.1 uncultured Balneolaceae bacterium
AGGGAGCCAGCATCAATATGTCCGAATATTTACCCCGGTTGATCGATAGTGTGGAAAATTTAACAGGTTCCACCAAAAAGGAAGTAAAAAGCAGGGTGGAAGCTCATGAAATATCTTTTCCACTGAGTCAAGCGGTTCCTCTGGGACTGTTAATCTGTGAATTACTTATGAATGCATTCAAGCATGCGTTTGAAGGAAGGGAAAAAGGTCGTATATTAATTAGACTACAACATAAAGATGGTGAAATTGAACTTGAGATAAGTGACGACGGAGTAGGATTGCCCGGTAAATTTGATCTTGCAGGCGGGTCAATGGGGATGCAAATAGTGCGTACACTGAGCAATCAACTGCAGGGCGAACTGGAATACGATTCGGTGCCCGGCAAGGGAACCACTTTTAGGCTGACGTTTCGGAAAGATGAGGACGCAAGCTTTACCAGCAATTACACCGGAGGGAATTGACTCAATTAATTTTTAATAAACAGTTTTGTATCTCCTGAAAGTTAACTAAATTGTACTATTAAGATTTTCGTATCTTAATACCTTAAATAGAGTTTAATAAATAATTTTTAGAGTCTTATGGCTGACAAAAACATTGATTTATCCAAGCATGACATTGAAGTAGAGAATATCATTCGAAACCCCTCTCCGTCGCGGTTTTACGAAGAGGCCGTTCGTCACGATCCGGGGTCCGCTATTGCCAATAACGGTGCCCTCATCGTCCGCTCGGGAGATCGTACCGGACGAAGTCCGGCTGATAAGCGCGTGGTGGAGACCGAAGACGTGAAGGATGATATTTGGTGGGGCGATATCAATATCCCCCTGGATGAACACACCTTCAAGATCAATCACCAACGGGCGGTGGATTATCTGAATACCCGTGAGCGATTGTATATACTTGATGGATTTGCCGGTTGGGATTCGGATCACCAGTTGAAGGTTCGAATTATAGCTGAGCGTCCCTATCACGCACTTTTTATGCATAATATGCTGATTCGCCCGACTCAAGAGGAGCTGGATAATTTCGGCGAACCGGATTTTGTGGTCTACAATGCCGGCAAGTTCCCTGCCAATAAATACACCGAAGGCATGACGTCGGATGCCAGTGTGGATGTGAACTTCGAACGTAAAGAGATGGTGATTCTGGGTACCGAGTATGCCGGTGAAATGAAAAAAGGTATATTCACGGTCATGAATTACCTGATGCCGAAGAAAGATGTGCTGTCCATGCACTGCTCGGCCAATGAAGGAGAAGATCCGGAGGATGTAGCCTTGTTCTTTGGCCTTTCGGGAACCGGTAAAACAACCCTCTCGGCTGATAGTAGTCGAAAGTTGATCGGAGACGACGAGCACTGCTGGAGTGATAAAGGAGTATTCAATATTGAAGGCGGATGTTACGCGAAAACGATTGACCTGTCGGAAGAAAAAGAGCCGGAGATCTACAACGCCATTCGTTTTGGAACGGTACTCGAAAATGTGGGATACGACGAGCTTACCCGTGAAGTGGATTATTCGGATACCAGCATTACGGTTAATACCAGGGCGTCCTATCCCATCGAGTACATATCGAATGCTAAAATTCCGTGCGAAGGAGGACATCCCCGAAATATCATATTCTTGACCTATGATGCATTCGGTGTGCTGCCCCCGGTAAGCAAGTTGACCCCCGAACAGGCGATGTACCACTATATTAGTGGATACACGGCAAAAGTGGCTGGAACTGAAGTTGGAGTTACCGAACCCAAAGCCACCTTCTCGGCCTGCTTCGGAGCTGCCTTCCTGGTATGGTCGCCTAGCAAATATGCCGAGCTGCTCGCCGAGAAAATGCGCGATCACAACGCAAGCGCCTGGTTGGTGAATACCGGTATAACCGGTGGACCGTACGGCACCGGCAGTCGAATGGACCTCAAGCACACCCGTTCCATCATCGATGCAATTCATGCCGGTAAACTCGAGGAGGTCAATTACGAACAAGACGAGGTCTTCGAGGTTCGAATACCAAAATCATGCCCCAACGTTCCCGCTGACATTTTGAATCCGCGGAACACGTGGGACGACAAAGAAGCCTACGACAAACAAGCTCAAAAACTGGGCAAACTCTTCCTCGAAAACTTCGAGCAGTATGAGGATGAAAGTAGCCGGGAAATCATCAATGCCGGTCCCAAAGTTAAAGCACCGAGCATGAAATAAACTTCCTGATAACCAACAGAAGGTAAGCAACTATAAGCGCCCCGTGGCAAAACGCGTCACGGGGCGTTTTTTATTGTAAAACGGAAAGGGAAAAGTGCCCTGGACTGGAATCGAACCAGCACGGCCTAACGGCCACAGACCCCTCAAGCCTGCGCGTCTACCAATTCCGCCACCAGGGCATATGCGCTCAATGCATTGTGGTGGGCTTTGATTGAGCTGATCAATAAGTCAATTTTCACTACTTCTCTTATAAGGAACTCAAATATAGAGCTTTTACCCGGCTCTATGCAATTCCGATTTTAAATTTTTTGCCCATTCTTATTTAAAATTGTAGACTTCTCTTTGTAAAACGTTTTCTATGTCTGTTTGGTCCAGTATTTTACAGGAGAGGCCAACTAATTGGACAAAGCTGTCGAGGGATTTGCAATTTATATGGGGAAACGAACTAATTCTTCGTCGTTCAATATCAACAAGTTTTCATTTTCCGATTTAACGGTATGGAGAAAAACATTATAAAAGTTCCCATTGCGGATGCTGAATATACAACGGATCGACATGCCGTTTTGAAGGCACGAAATGTCGGTTCCTGTATCGCATTGGCAGCCCTGGATCGGGCGAACATGGTGGGAGGACTATTGCATGTGCTGCTGCCGGATGCCCGGATCGACCCTTTTTCGGCCGATACCATTGCGTTTAACCCCTATAAATATATCTCAAGCGGAGTCTCGCTCTACCTCCGACACATTTTCGACATGGGGGCGACGCATGATACGCTTTGCCTCTATGCCTTCGGGGGAGCCGAACTGGTACCGGATACCATGGATTTCAAGCTGGGACATCGAAATATCGTTACACTCCGGCGCAGCCTCTGGCAGGAGGGCGTATTACTGACGAAATATGATTTTGGAGGAGACACGCCCCGCTCGATACAATTGGATATGGATGAACAGGTTATTCATATGAGAAATCGAAAGGGAGGGAGTACAACCTATGAGCCTTGACTTTCTAGTGGTTGACAGTTCACCCGCCGTTCGTCGCATGATTCATCGGACTTTGCGCATGGGCGATATGCAAACCAACCGGGTTTTAGAAGCTTCGGATGCACCGGAGGCGTTAAATCTGCTGGATAATCACTATGTCGACGGAATCATCGCCGAGTGGGATGCCTGGCTGGATCAGGAAACACGCCTGGTGATCTGGTTGGCGTCGGATGAGGTAATGCATGAGATTCCAACCATAACACTCCTCACTGATGACCGACCTGCAACGATTGAGTCGGTAACTAACCAAAATATCACGGATCTACTCGTTAAACCTTTCCAGCCGGAAGAACTCTACGCAAAAGTAAAACAGGTGGGGCCGTATGAAAGTGCTTAAAGAACAGGTGTTGCAAAGTGTGAATGAAGTAATGGCCCAAATGTTTTACCTGCTGCCGGATGTGGATGACCTCGGTCAACAGGTCCAGAAGGGGGATATTTCCGGGGAAACCGAGTCTGTGTCGCTAGAGATAAGTGAGCAGCAAACGCTTCGTTTTGAATATCAAACAGAATTGATAGCGTTGATGACCTCCCATTTGACGGCTCTGCCGACGGAGGAAGTCCCCCGCGACTGGATTCGACAAATGCCCCTGGAGGCAACTGAAGTCTGTTGGGCTCATTATCTGAATACTCACGACAAAAACAGTGAACTGCTTCTGGGGACGCCATATCGTTCTGAGGATGCCTCAGAACGCTCAAAAACCCCGCAATGGAAAGTCACCTTCCAATCCGAAAACTACCGCCTGAGAATCGCTTTGCTAGAGTTTTCGTCAAACGTCCCGGATCGTAAATAGTCCCCCTCCAAAGGGGGACGAGTTGTAATATTTCGACAGGTTAAAGCAACGTTTGCTGTATGAGCTTTGAGCACAATCAAAACCCGAATGCGGTTTTAATTGTTTTCCAGATTTTCAATCTGCTTCTTAACGTACTCGTTTTCAGGATCCATTTTCTGGGCCTGCTCATAATATGATTTGGCCTTATCCCCCTGACCGGCTCGCTGCATCAGGTCGCCCATCAGAATCCAGTTTTCAATATCCTGCGGATCTTCCTTGATGCGCTGCAGCAAGTAAGTGAGTCCCTCGTTGGTGTCATTGTTCATAATTTTGTGCAGCACCAGGTTGCGGTGAGCAGCCGCGGAGTCGTCAATTTCTATGGCCTTTTTAAAGTCTTCTTCGGCTTCATCAAGCTTTTCCTGGTTCAAGCGAGCGAAACCTCTCAAATTATAGAGGTTGGATTTCGTATCGTCACATTCGATGGCATTATCCAATGCTTCCTCGCTGTTTTCCCACTGATTCTGCTTCTGCATAACCATCGCTTCCAACCGGTAAGCATCCGCTTCGTCAGGTTCTTGCTCTTGCAGCTCCTTGGCTATATCAAGGCTCTCCTTGTACTTATTCTCATTAAGCAGTTCTACGCCTTCTTTCAATTTATTCTCAAAATCCATGGACATGATATCACTTTAAGTGAATGAAATAGTTTCCAGTTTCAACCCCTAAGATAAGGAAAGAAATTTTGAATTTTGAATTATGGATTTTGAATTCGGGCGTTTCTAGCGGAAATAACTTTGTTTCGCCGGCATCAACTTTATTGTTACTGACAGTAATAGCGGCAAAACATATTAAAGCCGGGGCAAGCAAGTGCCTTGACGATCTTTAGGCGTCCTCATGAATTCAAAATTCAAAATCCAAAATTTCTAATTACTCTGTTTGCCCTCATCGGTGACATCCTCAAAGTCGGCTTCTTCAATGTCGTCCAGGTTCTTGCGTTGATTGGGGCCCCTGTTCGAACGTTGGTTGGACTTGTTGCCCGAGTGTGAATTGGAGCCGGATCCGTTGTTAGCCTGATTTTGAAGTTGAGAAAAGATCTGGTATAAGACCGACTGTTTACGGCGCCGGTTTTGGATGCGGGGCTGGAATAGATAGGAAATGACCCGCACCAAAATCCAAATTAGTATGATATAAAGAATTATTCTCGGCATGTTATTCGGGTACGATGTCTAAATATGTGTAATCGTGAATCGGTACATTAAAGATCTGCTCTTCAATGTAATGTAAGTGTTTTTCTTTGTTAACAAAATCAATCTGTGTAGCATTAATGGTCATCAGGGGGGTTTTATTGTAATGCGAGAAAAATTGATTGTACTGGTGGTTTAATTCATCAATGTATTCTCGCGAAATATTCTGCTCATATTCACGCCCACGCCATTTAATATTATCCATCAAACGGTCCGTCGTTTGTTTAATGTAGATGACCAGGTCGGGAGTCGGACTGATTCCGCTCATGGCTTCATAGATCGACTCATAAAGCCAAAATTCGTCTCCTTCCAGGTTGACTCGGGCAAATATGCGGTCTTTATAAAATGTATAGTCAGTGATGGTGAATTCGTGAAATAGATCCTGGCTCAGCAGGTTCTTTTGCTGCTTAAAACGGTTGGCCAGGAAGGCTAGCTGGGTTTGGAACGCATACCGTTCTTTGTCTTCGTAAAATTTGGGTAGAAAAGGATTGTCTTCAAAACGTTCCAATAGTGCCCGGGCGTTGTTGCGTTCGGCCAGAAGTTGGGCAAGGGAGGTCTTCCCGGCCCCGATACAACCTTCTATCGCGATATATTCAAAGTCTTTCATAAAGCCTACCAGTTCAGTTCGGTTCGGTGTATGATAAGTTCGGGCGCTTCTGAAATCAAATCGTCGATCGATTTGTCGTTGATGGGATCGGTCCACTGCGGACAAACTTCACGCAAAGGTAACAATACAAATAATCTGTTTTGATATTCAGGATGTGGAAGCCGGAGGCGATCGCTTTCGAATTTTTGATGGCCAAAATCGATGATATCCAGGTCAATCGTCCGGGCACTCCATCGAGGGGAAGAGGGATCTCTTCCATGGTCGGTTTCAAACTGCTTGAGTTGATCCAGTAAATCCAGGGGAGACCGGTTAGACTGAATGGTGACTACCGAGTTTAAAAAGGGGCGAGTCGAGGGACCTACCGCTTCGGAGATGTAAATCGAGGATTTCTCCAGCGATTCTTGAGTGATCCCTTCTAAAAATTTGCGCCCGTCAGTTAAGTGTTGTTGCCGGTCACCGACATTGGAGCCAAGAGCTATTACGACTGTTTCCATGTCATCCGTACTTGAGCATATTCACATTCAGTTTCAAGCGGGGGTTGTAGCTTTCGAACGAAAACTTCAATTTCGCGGACTTGACCAAAGGTGTCAAGTAATCGGTCACCGATGCGGCGAGCCAGGGTTTCGAGTAGTTTTACGGATTCCCCCTCCATCACTTCGCGGACAATTTCTTCGGCTTCCTGGTAATCGACGGTCTGCCACAACTCGTCGGAACTACCGGCCTCGGCAAGCGGCAGCGAGAAGTGTAAATCGATTTCGAAACGATTTCCTTCTTCACGCTCCTGTTCGTAATACCCGTGCCGGGCATGATACGTTAACGACTTTAATGTGATAGTTCCCATATACGATGCACCCTTAGCAGTTAACAAAGCAAACGAATGAGGGGAAGTTAAGAATCAAAAGTCTAAAATTGAAAAAGGAAGGCTTTTTGATTTATGATTGATGATTAATAATTAATGATTGATACGTACTGAATTGACTTTGCTGGATCGGATTCCCACGATGTGAAATTCGGGCTAGCTCCACACTAGATATGTTTGTAGAGCCCTTTGAAAAACCGGGCGGCGGTTCCGAAGTATTAAGTTTTTCGGTAAATAGATAAAAAATATATTAAAGTTGACAATCATTTATCTTTGCCTGCAGATAGCTAAACGACCTCAAAAGAGAAAAAGGTTCGAACGAGGAACCGCCGTCCGGTTTTTCAAAGGGCTCTTATAAAGTATAAAAGGCTGAAGGCTGTAAAATCAGTTTATAATTGCTGCCGGCCCCAATCATTAATTATCAATCATCAATCATAAATCGTTAAATGCTCGCCACTTCGATTTTTTGCTCGAGTTCGTTGAGAATGCGTCGGTATTTTTCGTTGGTGTTGAGTCGCTCTTCGACCGTGGAGATGGCATGAATGACCGTAGAGTGATCCCGGCCACCAAAGTGCAACCCGATGGTTTTCAGACTCGACTCGGTATATTGTTTGGCAAGGTACATGGCTATCTGACGGGCTTCAACGATCTCTTGTTTGCGCGTTTTTTCCCGCACTTTATTGGTATTAATCCCGAAGTACTCACATACATAATCCTGGATGCTTTCGATCGACAACTGCGTGTGGGTGTCTTTGACCATGTCTTTCAGGATGTTCTTGGCAAGTGACAAATCGATCTCCTCACTTCCTTTGAGAGAGGCCGTAGCCAAGAGTTTAATGACTGCCCCTTCGAGATCCCGGATATTGGACTTGAAATTGTGGGCAATGAATTCAATGATCTTGGGATCCAGGTCGATACCGTTGTCGTTGGCTTTGCGCTCCAGGATAGCATAGCGCGTTTCATATTCGGGAATCTGCAGGTCGGCACTCAATCCCCAGGCAAAACGGGAAATAAGTCGCTCCTCAATATCGGGGACATCCTTCGGGGCGCGGTCGCTGCTTAGAATAATCTGCTTCCCATCTTGATGCAGGGAATTGAAAATGTGGAAAAATTCTTCCTGCGTCTTTTCCTTGCCGCTGAAAAACTGGATGTCGTCTATTATTAATACGTCGATGTTGCGATAAAACATTGAAAATTCACTGGCGCGGTTGTTACGGATAGCGTGGACAAACTCGTTGGTGAAGCTTTCCGACGACTTGTATAGAACCGACTTCTGATCAGAAAATTGCTGCTTGATCTTGTTCCCGATACTTTGAATCAAATGGGTTTTTCCAAGTCCGGTTCCCCCATAGACGAAAAAGGGATTAAAGGAGTTTTCACCCGGATTTTCCGAAATGGCTATCGCTGCCGAACGAGCCAGACGATTGCAATCACCCTCCACAAAGCGCTCAAATACGTAATTGTTGTTGAGATTCGGATCCACCTTGGTTTTTTGGATTCCCGGTATCACAAATGGATTTTCAATCTGGCCGGGATGATAAGAGGTACTGCCTTGTCCATTAACCGACTTTTGACCGTTTTCTTCCGGCGGCATGGGTCGTTGAGGCAATCGTACGGAGCTTCCTTCGTCGTTGGTACCGGATTGTTCCAATACTACCGAATATTCCAGCTTGACATCTTCCCCTAAAATTTTGGCCAGGGTCGATCGCAGCATGCTGTAATAATGCTCTTCCAACCATTCGTACCAGAACTGGGAAGGTACCTCAATGGTTAGCGTGTTGTTTTCCAATTTTATGGGAGTTATCGGCTCAAACCACGACTTGTATTTCTGATAGCTGATATTGTCTTTAATAATATCTAAACACTCTTCCCAGGCAGAATCAGCAGTGACAGTGCTCAACTCGTTCACCCTCCTAAATATTTAAGGTTCTCAGGTCTGTTTCCCGCAAGTTATCCACACACAACTCTTAACGCTCGATGTGCTAAAACGAAAATGTGGATTTCTTCTGCATTTGTCAAAAAATACTTCCCCCTCGACAACCCAAGTTATCCACATTGTGCTAAACACTATAAATAAATGGCATACAATGATTTATGCGATACACATAAATTTAACATTCCATTAATATTTTCATAAAGTCGGTCTAAAAGTGCCATTCTACCGTTATTAGCAACTCCAGAAAAAATTTTTAAAAAATTTTCAACAAGTTTTCCACATGGTTGGAGGCAGTTGTTAGGGGTTTGTTTATAATTCCACATGCAAGCTGTTTTTATTGGCTTGGAATGCGGGCTGACTCTCCTGATTGCAACAAAAAAAGTAGGTATTGACGTCGTTTTAGGAAGGGCTCCTTAAGGAAAAATCGGTCAAAAATAACTTCCCGAATGATGTCGGGATTTTCAGTAGATTTGTTGAACCTGGAAAGCTTCCTAAAAGGGGCAAACTGATCCCGGGAATTGATGGTGATTTCCTGCGTTGTTATCTAAAAGAATGGAAACCGATTATCTACAACAAACGGCCTATTAAAAACCGGGGTTTCTTACTGTAATCCTTTTTCATGTGAGCATCCCATTTGGCGTCGTCAAATAGTTCGAGGAGTGATTCGGTGTGATGCTCGTGAGTTTCAAAGTATAAATGGCCGCCATCTTTCAAATGATCTTCGGCCATCGACAGTAAATCGAGGTACAACGCTTCCATATTTTCTACGAAAAGAGCCTGTTTCGGCTCGTAATCCCGAACCTGGGAGGCCAGTATTGACTTTTCTTCCGTCTGGACATAGGGAGGATTGGAAATAATCAGGTCAAAGGGACCGTAATCATGTACTTTTTCGGGAGCATGCAGGTCGTCCTGGATAAATCCGATTTCAACGTCGTTTCGCTCGGCATTCTCACGCGCCGTCTCCAATGCTTTTTCACTTATATCGATGCCGGTTATTTCCCAGTCGGGCCGTTCCATCTTGAGTGCGATGGGAATGCAGCCGGATCCGGTTCCCACATCGAGAACCTTCAATTTCTCCTGGTCATGATTTTCCAGGATAATTTCCACCATCTGCTCGGTCTCGATGCGAGGGATTAATACCGAATCGTTGACTTCAATCACGGCGTGCATAAAATCGGTGGAGCCGGTAATGTATTGAAGGGGCTCGTGCTGAGATCGCCGCTTAACCAACGGTCGCAGCGTATTGCGTTCTTCCTTTGACAGGGGGCGATCGTACTGAAGGTACAGATCCAACCGCTGTACGTCGAGCGTATAGGCAAGCAGCCATTCAATACTTAGGCGCGGCTCCGGTACTTCATGCTCCTTGAAATAGTCGGTGGCCCACTCCAACATTGAGAGGACCGTCCATTCTTTGGGTACTTGGGCCATGAAAGATAGGGCCTCAGGAGTTTTCCTGTGTTTCTTCTTCCTGTTCGCTTTTTTCCTGCACCGTTAATCCGTAACGCTTGGCAAAATCGAGGATATAATCGGTGACATCATCTTCGATGGTTTGCTCGTCACTCAGTGAACTGCCCCGAAAACCCATGCGTCCACCGGTGGTAACCAGCTCGAATCGGAGTTCGGAAGATGTGTTTTCGATGATGCAGGTAAGCGTTAAACTTGAGTTGATCTTTTTCTCATATTCCTCATAGACAGCAACTTGGACCTTATCGTCCTCCTCGGAGCCTTCATATTCGTACAGAAATTTTGGCTGGATATCTTCCAGCAGTGATGGAGGCATTCGCTTTAACGTTCCTGAAGGTCCGTAGATAACTAGCTTGTTTATTGTACTCATAAAATGCGTAGATTCCGGTTTTGATTCGCCTTTAATAAATTTTAGAACGGGTAAATCGGTACGTTATTTGCAAAAACAGATAATAAAAAGAAGTACAATTTATGATTTGTTGGATAAGTTCCCAAAAAAATACTTTTAATCGGGGTAGTCAATCGATGGGTAAATAATTTTTTCTTATCTTACGAGTTTTATATAGTAGCATGCCAACATGCAGTACATGATTATCTTGGTTGGGCCCGCAAGGTATTGCGTTGTCTATTAGAGTTAATAAAAGATGATTCCTTACATATATCTTTATATTATGGTTATCCGTTAACATATAATCTATCGCCTTAATTTTATTTGCAGATAGATAAATTTTCTTCCGATATGGCTATGATTTCAAGATCTTTGATCCTTGCAGTATTTATCACAGTGGCAACCGGGTTGAGTGTTTCAGCTCAAACCAACGAACCGGAACCGCGAGCAATACCGGCTCCCGAAACCTATCAAAAGAAAGGGTTATCTTCTGGCGTTGGGTTCCATATGTTTATCAACAATTTTGGATTTGGGCTCGGCGGACAGTTTCGCAAGGTTGTGGGTCCTTTTTCACAGGTTACGGCTACGATCGACCTTACCGGTGTTCGCGATGTTAGCGAGCAGCGATTTCAGTTTTTTGATCAGCAAGTCATTCCGAATAAGTATCGCCGCGTAATAGGGGCGCCCATGTTGGTCGGGTTCAAACATCGTTTATTTCCCTATCAAATAGCAGATAATTTTCGTCTATATGGCATGGTCGAGGGAGGAGCCATAATGGCGACGGTAATCCCCTATTTTGAGGATTTTAACAACAACGGATTTCGGGACGTACAACCTCCTCACAACCGATTACTGATTGAGCCGATTAACGATATTTTCGAGGGATGGAAGGAGGCTACTATCGAGTGGGGATATGCCGGACGTATTAAATTGGGGGTGGACTTTGGCAATAACTTCAAAAAACTGTCCAGCGTCGAATTCGGCTACAATTTCTACTACTTTCCGCAGGGAATACAAATGATGGAACCGCGCCGCCCCGTGCTTAATAACCAGGGAGAACCGGTATATGATGAGGATCAAGTCATGCAAACAAGACCTTTCTATGATTCCATGAGCTTTTTCGGCACCCCCCAGATCAGCCTCGTCTTCGGCAGCTTTTGGTAACCCTATAAATTTTGAATTATAAATTTTGGATTTTGAATTACGGATGTTTATTGCGGGCATCCATATGTTTCGTCGGCAACTCTCTTATCAATACTGCCGGTAAATCCAGTAAGGCTGGTGCAAGCAAGTCCCTTGACTAAAGCTCAGTGCCCTCCTTAATTCAAAATTCAAAATTTCCCTGTTTATCCCTTCAAAAAAAGCTATTACCTTACCATCTACTGATTGATATTTCATAACTAAAAATTATTACAATACTATGAGTCACATTGAAGAAATTCTGGGACGACAAATTATTGATTCCCGAGGGAATCCGACGGTTGAAGTAGACGTGATACTTGAAGATGGTACGGTTGGACGTGCGGCGGTACCGTCCGGAGCTTCCACCGGTGAACATGAAGCGGTGGAACTTCGCGACGAGAACCCGGACTATTTCCTGGGTAAAAGCGTGCTCGAAGCCGTGGAGAATGTAAACGATAAAATCGATGACGCGCTGAGAGGTCATGAAGTATTTGACCAGGTCGGTATTGACGATCTCTTGCTCGAATTGGATGGAACTCCAAATAAAAGCAAGCTGGGAGCCAATGCCATTCTGGGAGTATCGCTGGCTTCGGCCGACGCGGCTTCCAGCTATCTCGATCTTCCGCTCTGGCGTTACGTCGGCGGAGTGAATGCCAAAGTCCTTCCGCTTCCGATGATGAATATTATCAATGGGGGATCTCATGCCGATAATAGCGTGGATCTGCAGGAGTTTATGATAATGCCTACCGGAGCCGAGTCTTTGAGCGATGCTGTACAGATCGGGGCAGAAGTCTTTCACAACTTGAAAAAAGTGCTGACCGAAAAGAACTATAGTACGGCCGTGGGCGATGAAGGCGGATTCGCACCGAATCTAAAATCCAATGAGGAAGCGGTAGAAATTATCCTCAATGCCGTCGAAAAAGCGGGATACACACCCGGCGAAGATGTCGTCCTTGCCCTCGATCCGGCGAGTTCTGAATTCTATAACCCGGATACGGGACGGTATGAATTTAAATGGAGCGATGGATCCGAGCGGGATACCGACGACATGGTCGAGTATTGGAGTAAATGGGTCGATAATTACCCGATTGTTTCGATCGAGGACGGACTGGCCGAAAATGATTGGGATGCCTGGAAAAAGTTGACGGATGCGGTCGGTGATAAAGTCCAGCTGGTTGGAGACGACTTGTTTGTGACGAATACGAAACGACTGGCTGACGGAATCCGGCAAGGCGTGGCCAACTCGATCCTGATCAAGGTCAACCAGATCGGTACGCTCACCGAGACGCTCGATGCTATTGAAATGGCGCACAAGAATGCCTATACGGCCGTCATTTCCCACCGTTCCGGCGAAACGGAAGATACCACGATAGCGGACTTGGCCGTGGCGACGAATGCAGGACAGATAAAAACCGGCTCCATGAGCCGAACGGATCGCATCGCCAAATATAACCAGCTCTTGCGCATCGAGGAACAACTCGGCGACAACGCCATTTTCCTCGGCGCCGACGCATTCGGCTTATAAAATAACCGGTTGCTGTTAAAATGATTCCCGGCCGTTAAGCTTAGCTGCTTATTACCTTACAATGCTTGTAATCAGTGGTAAATTACCGGCCGGGAATTATTAATTACTATATTGAGTATTGCAGGGTAACATTTATTCAAGCAAGATATGGGGAATTGATAATGTAATATGATAATACAGGCTCGTAGGTACGTTCACCTTTCACCCTTCACCTTTCACCTGATTCATGCATATCACCTGGCTGAAACTTCAAAATTTCCGAAATCATACTGAGCGGGAGGTGGAGTGGGCGCCGCACTTGAATGTCGTCACCGGTCCCAACGGAGCGGGAAAGACGAACCTGATCGATGCGATTCATTACTTGTGCATGTCTCGGAGTTTTGTAGCCAACAGCGATCGTTATGTCGTGCATGAAGACCAATCTTTCTTTATACTCAAAGGCCTATTCCACGGTAGTATCCGTTCGGAGTTCGAAGTAACCTGTTCTTATTCGAAAGGGGAAGGGAAAAAGGTGTTTGTAAACGACAGCCCCCTAGAACGCCTCTCCGACTTGATCGGACGGGTTCCGGTGGTCGTGCTCTGTCCGGAAGATCGTAAATTGACCAGCGAAGGCCCCTCGGAACGTCGGTCGTTTATCGATGCGTTTATCAGCCAGATTAATCCGCCTTACCTGCAGGATCTGATCGATTATCGAAAAGTCAGACGGCAGCGAAACAACCTGCTCCAGGAATTTCAGTACGACCGATCCACCAAAGAAGCCTACCTCGAACCATGGGATCAGCAACTGGTCGATGCCGGCGCCCGGATTGTCGCCAAGCGTAACCAGGTCATCAAGCAGTTTCAGGAATATCTGCACCAGCAATACGATATGATTACAGGCTTGAAGCACAGAACCTTTCTTGAGTATCAAACCTTTTGCGAACCCTCGTCCGATCCGGAAACTATTCGCGATCGGTATTGGGATAAACTTGAAGAGTACCGGGAAAAGGAGCTGGAGCGAGAGGTTACCATCGTCGGACCGCACCGGGATGAAATTGTATTCTACCTGGACGACAAGGAGCTGAGACGCTACGGATCGCAAGGCCAGCACCGGCTCTTTGCGTTGGCTCTAAAACTGGCTCAGTTGTTCTACTTTACGGATGAGCTGGACGACCTCCCTATCTTCCTGTTGGATGACGTGTTCGGCGATCTGGATCCCCACAAGATCGAAGTACTGCTGAATGCTTTAATCGATCACGCCGGACAGATTTTTGTGACGTCGGCGAATCCCATCCCATTTGAGGAATATGTAAACTTCGACGGGGAAAAAAATCGTCGCTGGCAAATTGAGGAAGGCGTCCTGGAACGAAGGGATTAACAAATATACCGGAATGCTATGAAAAACCGGCCGCCGTTTCCGAAGTATTAAAATTTTCTGGACATAAGGCTTTAATCACTGTGGCCGTTTAAATGGTGAATAACTGTTAATTGCCAGAATACGAAGAAAAGTTTCCGAGCAAGGAAACGGCGGCCGGTTTTTCATAGCATTCCGGCAATAAAATGTGAAGGGCAACGAACTAATCCTTATTTTGCGATGTTATGGGCAGATTCGATACACCAAAACCGCTGAAAGATCTGTTAAAGGATTTTATTGAGGAATATCCCCATCGTAAACGTTTGAAGCGGGGGATGGTGCTATCGTTGTGGCCGCGCATCGTGGGGAATAAAATCAATGAAAACACGCGAAATGTCGAGTTTGAAGGCGATCGACTGATAGTGTATGTAAGTAACGAAGTATGGAGGAGGGAGATCCATATGCGCCGACACCAGTTGAAAAAGAAGTTGAATGACAAGGTGGATGAGAAGATTGTAAAAGAAATTGTAGTACGAACTTAGCGAAATAAGCGAAGTCCGGATCAAAACGAGACAAGCGGATACGAATGGATATCACGTCGAAAATTCAAAAATTCTTTGATTATATCAGGGGATTATGGTCGGATAATCTATCCCAGGGAGTGGATGATGAAAATTTATCGATTGTTCGACGTGAGAAGATCATAGTTTTTTTAATTGCCTTTTTATTGGCGTTGGGACTCTGGTTCCTGGTTAATATGAGTCGCAGTTACAATCTCGATGTAAAGATGCCCATCCAGTTGGGCAATATACCCGAAGACAAAGCCCTGGCTTCCAATTTGCCGGAGTCGGCGACCGTCAGCTTGCAGGGCGAAGGATGGAAATTGATCAGCCTTTATCATAATCCGCCTGAAATATTCTTGAACGTCACGCGCGACCAGGTTAACCTTTATGAGCAAGTGCGCGAACAACTGAATGCCACTCCGACCGTTACGGTTTTAAAGGTGACACCGGTAATGGCCAATGTTAAACTGGAAGATAAAGTCAGTAAAAAGGTTCCCGTATTCTCCAATATCGACGTTTCGTTTCGGGATCAGTTTAATTTTTTAACACCTCCTGAATTGAGCCCCGATTCCGTGGAAATTTACGGGGCGCCCGGCCAGCTGGAGAATATAGATTCGATATCGACCAAAAAATTTGCACTCAACCAAGTTAATGCCGATATCAGTCGAAGCGTACCGCTGATCAAGCCCAATCACCTGGTCGAGATATCCAATGAGGAAGTTCAGTATGCTGCCCGGGTGGCCGAATTCACAGAGGGGGAAAGCAGTGTAGAGGTGAAAGCGCGCAACGTTCCTGACAGTAAAAAAGTGACCTTCAGCCCGCCAACCGTTACGATCCGCTATCACGTACCGATCCAGCAATACAAGCAAATAAGTCAGCAGAAGCCCTTCACGGCCTACGTGACCTATGAAGAGATCAGTCAGGATTCAACCGGGTATATAGAACCCCATATCGAGGTAACCAATAAAGAACTAAACATAAAAGTCCGATCCTTCCAGCCCGATAAACTTTCCTACTATCATGTGTTAGGAGGTAATTGAATTTTTGCGCAACAAAAATACAATCACCTCCTAAGTTCGAAGCCGGAAGCTCGAGGCTCGAAGCGTGTTCGTGGAGGTATTTTGGTTCGTGGATAATGCATATCGATCAGTACACGCATCACTTTTAAATACCTACCAGTAAAAGGGATCTTATATATTAACACGTCAACCACTTCGAATAAACTTCGAGCCTCGAGCCTCCAGCTTCGAGCGCCGACGTACCGAGCTGGTAATGCCGTTACAAGCAGAAATCCCACCCGGCTGCCACCCCACTAATACCTCTTCCTTATTCGTCGGCTTTTTCCAGTGGTGCTATTACTTCATCAACTTCACGGGTGTCTTCGTAAAAGGTGAGTAATTCAAGCATTACTTCGTCCACCAGTACATCCGGACAGGAAGCACCGGAGGTGACGGCTACTTTCAGCGGTCCTTCGTGGTCGGGTATCCAGTTTTCGGTTTGCTTGACTTCGTCGTTCCACTGGTCGTAGTGACGGATGCTGCGAGGACCGTCCAGTTCTTGCACGTCCCGTATATGATAGGTGGGAAAATGATGCTCCAGTATTTCCGCAATGTGCATGGTATTGGAGGAATTGTATCCGCCGACCACCAGGGCCAGGTCCAAATCCTGCTCGGTCAATGCGTAGGTGGCCGATTGGTTTTCATTAGTGGCATAACAAAGCGTATCAGATGTATCGGCAAAGTTCTCATCACCAAAGCGTTCGGAAGCGGCCTCTTTAAGGATTTCCATAACTTCCTGGGTTTCGTTGGCCAACATCGTGGTCTGGTTGATTACGCCAAAACTTTCCAGGTCTTCAAACGGATCAAATCCATCGGTGCACTTGTGTCCGAAGTAAGTTTCAAAATCCCCGGCGGGACGTTTCTCCAGCAGGATGTCGGCCAATATTTGGGCTTCTTCAGGATTCAGTACCACCACAGCCGGTGAATGCTGGGCTGTATGCGAAAGCGTAGCCCGTGTTTCTTCATGGCGGTGTTTGCCGTGAATGACCAGCGAATATCCTTTTTCACTGATCTGTCGACCCCGTCGCCAGACCTTTTCTACAAACGGACAGGTCGTGTCGTATTCGTATGGATCGATGCCTTGCTCCTGGAGCTTCTCCTGCATCTCGACGGTTGTGCCGAATGCAGGCACGATCACGATGTCATCCTCGTCCAGTGTCTCTAGCGGGATGCGTTCAGTGCCGTCGGTCTCAAACAGAAACTGGACGCCCCGTTGATGAAGGTCTTCGTTGACCGTGGGATTGTGAATCATTTCACTTAGCAGGTAGATGTCCCGGTCCGGGTTCTCCTCAACGGTCCGGTAAGCAATATCAATTGCATTCTCCACCCCATAGCAAAAGCCAAAGTGACGGGGGATGTAAAAATGCACCGGACCAAAGTCGAGAACCGTCGGGTCCCTATCCTTCTTTCGGGGATCCAATACCTTGTTGTGATCTTTTACCTTTCGAATGATCGGGGACTGATAAATATCCGGTATGTCAAACTTCTTAGCCATAAATAAAGTTTATGAAACTTGGTTAGCCTGAAACGCATCAATATAAGCATTCCATTTTCAAAAATATACTCAAACACCGACCCAAAAATTCGCGTCACCCTCCGAGCATTAAACGCCGAAAAGCAAAATCTATTCCCCGGAAAATCATGAACTATGGCCGGGATATGCTTCGAACCTCCCGCCAAGTTGAAAGGCTATACGATAACAAAGAAAGAATTACGATAAGAGGTTGTTGAAAAACGCGGGGAGGGCTCTGAAGCACTTGGGTTGTTCAGCTTTGAGGGGGAATAAGGTATAATGTCTTTACACCGGAATGCAAGTGCTGAACACTTATTCTAGCAGGAGTCTGCTGAATTTCCCTGGCTGAAGAGCCCTCCCCGCGTTTTTCAACAACCTCAACGATCTCGTAAAAAACACCAGTCACTCTTTCACCTTAGTTCGTAACGTCTTCAAGCTGCACGGAAACGAGGCGGCTGACCCCGGTGTCGGGCATGGTTACTCCATACATGCGTTCGGCATTCGACATCGTCTTTTTATTGTGGGTAATGATGATGAACTGCGTATCGTCCCGAAATTGCTTCAACATGTTTACAAAACGTTCAATGTTGGCATCGTCCAGGGGGGCGTCAACCTCGTCGAGCACGCAAAAAGGGGAGGGCTTGACGAGGTAGATGGCAAAGAGCAGGGCAATGGCGGTAAGGGTCTTTTCTCCACCCGACAACTGGTTGATGTTGGTAGGTCGTTTGCCCCGCGGATTGGCAATGATTTTGATTTTGGAATTTAAAGGATCTTCTTCGTCTTCAACCAGCCGCAGATCACATTGGTCGGTATCTTCGAAAAGCGTATGAAATACTTTCTTAAAGTTGTCACGAATCCGCTCGAAGGTCGTGTTGAATTGCTCGGTAGCCTTTTCGTTGATTTCCCGGATCGTTTCTTTGAGCTGTTCTTCTGCGTCGGTCAGATCCTCAATTTGCTGTTCGTAAAAGTCAAGCCGCTCTTTTTCTTCTTCATATTCTTCAATGGCTAGCGGGTTGACTTCGCCCAGACGCTTCAACTTTTGCTTGAGGTCATCATATTCTTCTTTTGCTTCATCCAGTTCGGTATCTTCGGGAAGTCGTTCATCGATCTGATCGACCATCATCTCATACTCTTCCCAAAGATACTCCGTAATATTTTCGGCCTGCATCTCAAACTTGTTTTTGGCCATATTAAGATGATGGATCAACTCGGTATTGACTTCTTTCTGATTTTGAACCTCTTCTTTTTCATCCTCTATACGCTTGATCTTACCCCGTTGCTTGCTGCAGGCTTCTTCGACTTGTTTGAGTTCCTGGTCAGCTTCTTTCTTATCTTCCTTGAAATCGGCCAATTCCTTCTTCAGTACTTTGATCCGGTCCTGGTAGGAGGTAATCCTTTGTTCGGCGGATTCCGATTGCTCTGAGCGTTTTTCGAGCCGTTCTTTCATGTTCTGGATGCCGTTTTCGGCTCGACGGACATCTTTTTCAAAATTTTCTACTTTGTTCTTTAAATCCTGGTGGGAGAGTTTGGCATCATTGTAGCGAGATTGTGCGATCGATCGCTCTTCTTCCAGTTCTTCGAGCTGTTTGTTTATCTGATCTTTTTGATCGCTTAATTCACGAATGCGAGATTGCAGTTCTTTTTGTTCGGGGTAGAGAGCATCCAGGGCTTCGTCGGCCTGCTCTTTTTGCTCGTCTGCCTGCGTCTGTCGCTGCTTCAGTTCTTCTACCGACGACCCATGCATTTCGATTTGGGTCTGGTAATTGTTTTTCTCCTGCCGCAATTGCTGGACCTTTTGATCCTGAGTTTTCAGCTGTTCGGACAGGTCGTTAATATTCAGTGACTCGTAAGATTGACGCGTTTCGTTCAGCTCCTGCCGGGTCTCTTCAATTTTTTGGTCGTATGTCTCGATCTGATTTTGAAGTTTTTCAATCTTGTCATCGAATCCGACCCGAAGTCCCACATTATCGCCCAGGCTGCCGCTGCGGAAAAACTGATCACGGGTTAACACTTCTCCATCATAAGTTACCCCGGCCTGGTGTTCCTTGAGCGAGCCGTTCGAATCGTCGATTTTATCGAATACAAATACATGACCCAGGAACAGCTTTTTAAGGGGCTCAAGTTCTTTGGCTGTATCCACTTGATAGTATAGGCTCTCGGGGTCAACCGAATATGATCCATTTAAATGATCCAACGGGATAAAGGTAGCTTGACCTTTATCATTTTCCTCCAGGATTCGGGAAGCTTTCCGGGCAGCTTCAAAATCCTCGACTACCAGAAAATAGGCGGCCCGGTCGAGAACGGATTCAAGGGCTACTGCATGTTTTTCGTCCGTCGACAGTAGGTCGGAAACCGGCTGTAACCACTCAAAAGCTTCCTGATGCTCTTCCAGGAGGTATCGAACACTGGAAGGGTAGACCTCGTTGGAGTTGGCAATATCTTCAAGCAGCTTCATTTCGGACTGTACAGCATCCCGCTGGCTGTTTAGCTCCCTCAGCTTGTCTTTTAGTTCATTTTGCTGTTCATTGAGCTTGTCTCGTTGCTGCCGGGCATTGGCCAGTTTGTTTTCAAGAGTCTCATATGATTGTTCCGCTTTCTGGAGCTCTTTTTTAACCCGTTCCACTTCACCCTGGAAATGGCCAATTTCATCTTCGTGATCTCCAATCTCTTCCTTCAGGCGAACTTGCTCCTCTTCATTATTGTCAATTCGCGACTCCAGCTTTATGCGCCGGGTCTGCAGTTCGTTCAATTCATTATTGGCTGTGGCAAATTGATCGTTAACCTGGTCGAGTTCCTCTTTATGCTCCCGGTATTGTTGTTGAACCTCGTTGTATCGTTGTTCCGAGTTTTCAAGTTCCTGCTCGGCTTTCTGGAGATCTTTTTCAAATTGCTCGAGCTTCTGACTGCTACTTTGATGCAGTTCGCGCAACTCCTTGAGATCGCTTTGAGTTTGCTCTATATCCTGCTCATGCTGCTCAATGACGCTCTTTTCATTTTCAATCTTTTCGCGCTTGATCTTCAATTCGGTCTCATGGTCCCGGATCTGGTTCTCCAGCTGGTTAACGCGTCGTTCGGCTTCGGACTGGTGTTTCTCTTTTTTATTTAGGTCGGAACGAGCTTTTTTGGCGGCGGATTCGAGTTCTTCAAGCTTGTTGGTGATTTGCTTTTTTTCTTTTTCCGCATTGTTAATGCGTTCATCAAGCGGCTCCAACTCCTCCTTGACATTTTGATACTCATGGTAATTGATGGCCTTATCCAACACTTCCAGCTCACTGCGATACTTGCGTGCCTTTTTCGCTTTGGTGGCTTGTGATTTCAGAGAGGTCACCTTGTTGCGAACTTCGACCAGGATATCATCTACTCGCTGCAGGTCTTCTTTCGTTTCTTCCAGCTTGCGATAAGTGCGTTTTCGTTTATCCTTGTACTTGGTAATACCAGCCGCTTCTTCAAACAGGCGACGACGGTCGTTCTTGTCATTGAGAATCTCATCCACCATACTGAGCTCGATCACCGAATAAGCATCAGATCCCATGCCGGTGTCCATGAAAAGCTCCATGATATCTTTCAACCGGCAAACCGTATTGTTGATCAGGTATTCACTGTCGCCTGAGCGATACAGTCTTCGGGTAATTGTTACTTCATTGTATTCGGTGGGAAGAACTCCTCGGTTATTGACCAGGGTTAGAGACACTTCGGCCATACCAAGCTGATTGCGCTCGTTGGTCCCGTTAAAAATCACGTTGGTCATGTTAGAGGAACGCAACAGGGTGGGCCGCTGCTCGCCGAGGACCCATCGAAGGGCATCAACGATATTGGACTTTCCACATCCATTGGGACCAACAATGGCCGTTATGCCACTGTCAAAATGGACATCCGTCTTGTCCGCAAAACTCTTGAATCCATGTAATTCAAGGTCCGATATATACATGTGGGTTGTTTAGGGACCAACTTAAAGGTTAAGGCGAAAACGATTTGTTACATCATCGGCTAACATATCCAAAATATAATCGATAAGCGATTGACAATTATTAAACTATCAATAACCGGCAATTTGGTGCTAAACGATCAAGAAGCATCAAAAGTGAACCAGGCGTACCGGCCTTTAAAACAAGCACAAACAGCTTCGGGCCTCCAGCTTCCACCTTCGAGCTTTACTTATACCGTCATTATCTCTTCCTGCTTCTTCTCGACCAACTTTTTGACTTTATCAGTATGCTCATCCGTCCGGTTCTGAAGTTCATCTTCGGCTTCGTACATAGCATCTTCCGGAAGCGACTCCTTTTTGGTCTTGTTTTCAATCTCATTTTTGGCTTCTTTTCGGGCGTTCCGGATACTAATCCGCGCTTCTTCAGCTACCTCCTTCGAATGGTCGACCAGTTCTTGACGTCGCTCTTCCGAAAGGACCGGAAGGGGAATGCGGATAATATTCCCGTCATTGTTGGGATTCAGTCCCAAACCGGACGACATGATTGCCTTCTCGATGTCCTCGATAGAATTTTTATCGAAGGGTTCTACCGTCAACAGCCGGGCTTCGGGCGCACTGACGTTGGCAAGCTGGTTTAAAGGAGTCTGGGTCCCATAATAATCCACCTTGATGCCGTCGAGAAGAGATGGATGGGCTTTACCGGTACGGATGTGCTTGAGTTCGTCTTTCAGGTATCTAACCGATTTGTCCATCTCTTTATCGGCTTTATCAATAATCTTCTTTAGTTCGTCGGGAAACATAGATCTGTAATATTTATTTGGTGTTTGCGATCAATCGTTCGCCTTTACTCCCCATCTTAGAACGAAATTACAAAAACTATTGCTCATCCCAAATAACCATGGATCCAACCTGGGGATCTTTATTAATGACTTTCGTAAGGTTGTTTTCTTTGTTCATGTTGAATACTATAAGCGGAATTTTGTTTTCACGACAAAGGGTAAAAGCGGTAAGGTCCATTACCGAGAGTCTTCGATCCAATACCTCTTCACCGGTGATCTTTTCAAACTTTTTGGCGTCGGGATTTTCCTCCGGGTCAGAATCAAAAATGCCGTCAACCCGTGTGCCTTTTAGTATGACTTCGGCTTCCACCTCGATAGCACGAAGGGAGGCGGCCGTGTCGGTGGTAAAGTAGGGATTGCCGGTACCCGCCCCGAAAATAACTACCCGTCCTTTTTCCAGGTGACGGATGGCACGACGCCGGATGTAGGGTTCTGCAATTTCTTCCATGCGAATGGCAGACATGAGCCGGGTTATGACTCCTTTTCGTTCGAGAGCGTCTTGAAGGGCCATGCTATTGATCATCGTGGCCAGCATGCCCATGTAATCTCCGTGAACGCGATCCATGCCTTCGGTAGCTCCCTGAACCCCCCGGAAAATATTCCCGCCGCCAATAACCAGTGAAATGGCTACTCCCTGCTCATGTACTTTCTGAATCTCGGTGGCGTAATGTTCCAGAATTTTGCCATCAATACCGTGTCCCTGCTCGCCAAGCAGAGCTTCACCGCTAAGTTTCAGTAAAACTCTCGAGTAGCTTTTGCTCAAAATGAAACCCCTTGGTTGATTTAATTAAGCCGTAAGATAATTGGTGTTCCGTTGATCCGTCCGATGCACGAAGTCGGTGCTTAATGACCGGTAGGGCGCATTGCCCGCTGAGGCATAAGATAAAATTCAATTATGCAACTGAAACGTGACACCGAAAATCCCAAAACACAATTAGGTTTGAGGATCTGAATTCGGTCCTAAATTTAAAAATATTTTTTGATATTACATCATTAATATAAAATAAGGCCGCCGTCGTTGACGGCAGCCTTTGATTAGCTCACTATTCGTCGGATGCTCCATCCTCGCCTAATTGCAGGCGCCAAAATTTGGAGACGAGCGGTGCGTCATGACTCTCCAGGTATTCTTTAACCGTCATGCTGTTGTCTTTTACATATTTTTGATCTAACAGCACATTTTCTTCATAAAAACGGTTAAGCTTACCATTGGCCGCTTTTTCCGCAATGTTTTCAGGTTTTCCTTCATTAAGCAATTGCTCTTTGGCAATTTCAAATTCTTTTTGAACCCGATCATCTTCTACGTCATCTCGCGTGACGGCAAGCGGATTCATGGCGGCCACCTGCATTGCAACGTTTCGTCCAATTTCTTCTTCCTCAAGGTCCCCTTCAAACTCAACCAGGACGCCTAGCTGGTTTCCCGGGTGAATATAGGAGCAGATACTTCCGTCACTTTCGATAAAGAATGCATTGTTGACTTTTATCTTCTCTCCAATTTTGCTGACCAGTTCCTTGATTTTTTCCTCTACACTGAGTCCATCTCCGGTCGCTTTATCCAGCAGGTCCTCGACGTTTTCAACCTGGTGTTCATAGGCAAGTTTGACAAACTCCTCGGCACTTTCGCTAAACTCGTCGTTGCGAGCAACGAAATCAGTTTCACAATTAAGCTCGACGGCTGCTGCCTGGTGACCATCATCACTTACCTTGGTAACGATGAGGCCCTGGTTAGCACTTCGATCCGACCGTTTTTCGGATATTTTTTGTCCCTTCTTTCGGAGGTATTCGATGGCAGCTTCCATATCACCATCGGCTTCATCCAGTGCTTTCTTGCAATCCATCATACCAGCACCGGTTTTGTCGCGAAGCGTTTTTACGTCTTTTGCAGAAATACTCATATTGCTGTTGGCGGTTAATGTTTAAATATGCGTTTATGGGTCGTTTATTTTAAAGCGGTTAGTTGAACCGGAAATATGCAATTGCCCATATTACCGGAGACAGAGCCCGCTGATAACTTGACTAAGCCGGGATCAGGATTCTTTCGAGGTTTCCTCTTC
>CAJXOW010000051.1 GCA_913057825.1 uncultured Balneolaceae bacterium
GAAGACAAACCGGCGGTTACTTTGATGACTATTCATGCCTCCAAGGGACTCGAGTTTCCCGTTATTTTCATTGCCGGACTGGAAGAAGACCTTTTTCCCGTGGGTGGACGTCGTGGAGAAGATATTGACTATGAGGAAGAGCGCAGACTGTTTTACGTTGCCATAACCCGCGCCCAGTCTAAATTGTTTTTCAGCCATGCTCGTTTTCGTTATAAATTCGGTGAAGAGCAGCGAATGAAGCGTTCCCGGTTTCTCGACGAAGTTGACCCCGGCGTTGTACGAACCGAGAATGGAGCCACCATCAAGCAAAAAGGATCCTCGTCAAGTGAATCATCGGGCTTTGAAGGATCCCAGATCGAATATGACCGACCCTATCGACGAGCTTCAAAATCCAGCCATAGCAGCTCCCGCATACACTATGACCAGCCCGGCGAAGACCCTTTCCAAACCGGAGCTAAAGTTATCCATGAAAAATTTGGAAGAGGAAAAATTGTCAACCGTAAAGGCCGTGGAAATAACACGAAAGTAGTCGTTTACTTTAAAAACCAGGGACAAAAAACGTTGATGTTGCGGGTTGTTCAGGATAAAATGGATGTGGTCGGTTGACCCCTCCATATCAAAAAAAGTAAAGGTCCTCTAACCCGGTATTTGAACACACCAATGAGATATAGATCCGTAAAAATA
Source organism: uncultured Balneolaceae bacterium (assembly GCA_913057825.1). Lineage (GTDB taxonomy): Bacteria > Bacteroidota > Rhodothermia > Balneolales > Balneolaceae > CAJXOW01. Next base: position 685 of record CAJXOW010000051.1, read on the forward strand.
ATTTTCTTTTGCTTGTTCTGGCTGGGGATTGCTACGGTATCTATAGGGCAACCTATTCTTTCTGCACAAAATATGTCCCTAGGTGGAGCCGGGGTCGCCTATTCAGAGGGTATCGCAAGCATTCATTTGAATCCCGCCAATCTGCAAATGCATGATACCAGCAAAACGATTGCAATCAGGATCGGTACGGGCGGGGCTCAGTTCGATCCGATAGAGTCCCGAGCGAAACCCCGTGATCAATGGAATAATTTTAAACAGTACTTGCAGGTGCATGATCCAACGCCTGCCACCATCGGCTTCACCGATCTGTCCCGCCTACAATACCTTCAAAACCAGTATCCCGGAAACGCGACCCGCGCCCATTACTCAGCAAGAGTTGAGATACAGCCTGTTGCCGTCAGCTATCATACGAACCGCTACAGTTTAGGAATTTCCTTTCGAACACGAATCGCAAACCGGATGGTCGTTGGCAAAGGTTGGTTTTCGCCGGAAACAGTCGATTCGGAAGAAAAGGGTGCGCTGTTGGATCGGACGCTTGATCAACAATATCAATCATTCCATGAAATCTCTTTCTCCTATGCACAACCCTTAACCTATTTGAATGGATTAACTTCCAATCTTGGTAAGTTTTATGTAGGAATATCCCCCAAATTCCTGTTCGGCGGGACTTTTATGGATGTTCAGTACCAAAACAATTATTTGACTCAGCCGGAGGGAAATAAAAATATACGCTCTTTGGCATTTAGAGGAAGTGGAACCTATTCATTACTTACGGATGATTTGCGGCGAGGGATTTCCGCAAGTCAAGCGATAAAAGAAAATCTGGATGCAGAATCCCTCTTAGAATCAACGGGCTACGGGATCGGAATCGACTTTGGGTTAACATATACTTATCCGTTGGGTGGGGAAATTCAATTGCAGGATGGAGAAGTACTGTTTAGACAGAAAAATCAAAAAGCACTGCGACTGAGCTTGTCAGCTTCAGATATTGGATTTTTTAATCATCAGGACTCTCCCCGCGTATTTAAAACCCTAAAAGATACGAATAAAACAGGTCCCCCCGGGCAGCTCACCTTATCATCCGAAAAGTTTACCGGTGCACCGGGACAATTTTACCATTGGATTGAAAAATATTCCATGATGGATCAACCTTTCCAATCCTCCGTCCTGGAAACCAATTCATTTATGCAGATGTTGCCAGCATCCCTTCAGGGAGGCATTGCCCTCCTGTATGACCGTCTGACGGTTACTGCCGATCTGCAGACCACGTTGGTTCAGAGTGTATTTTACGGATCAGGCTTGAGCTTTCATTCCGGTATTGAATATTATCTTGTAAAGCAATGGCCTATTCGGGCCGGTTTGCAGATCCGAAAAAATAACAATTCGCGGTTAAGTTTCGGCACGGGATTCGAAGCCAGGCACTGGGCAATCACGACCGGCATTCAAATTTCGGGTGAAACCAATCGTGTTAACACCGATTTATACGGAGCTGCTTTTGCCGCGATCACTATGAACTTGTAAAAAGCTTTTTTAATCGAAATAACACGTGAAGTTGTGTCATGATTGAATCCAAATGTTGTTAATTTGCCATGATAATCCGCTGACATATGACTAATTGGTAGTTCATACAAGATTGGCCCTTTATTTGCGTATATTAATGGGTAGTCAAAAAACTAGGAAATCAAAATTATTTTATGTTCGACAATTACGAAAAGTTGAAGAATTTAACGAACATGGGTGAAACGGAATCAGACGAAAATTTTGAAGATTTTGAACAGGCCATTCCACTCATGTCAGAAGATGAGGCTCAGGAACTGAACAACGTCGAGGTACCCGACGAGCTTCCCATCCTGCCATTAAAAAATACGGTGCTGTATCCCGGTGTGGTGGTTCCTATCACGGTGGGTCGTGATAAATCGCTGCAACTGGTCAAAGAAGCATATGAAGGCGATAAAACGATTGGAGTCATTACCCAGCGTGAAGAAGAAATTGAAAATCCTGATCCCCAGGATTTATACCAGATCGGTACGCTTGCCAAGATTCTCAAGTTGATCAAGATGCCGGACGGAAGTCGAAGTGTGGTTATCCAGGGACAAACCGTCTTTAAAATCGCCGATTTTATCCAGCAGGATCCCTACTTCCGTGCTTCAGTTGAACAATATGAACGTGATATGGACATATCGGGGGTTGAGTTGGACGCCCATATCCGATCTATTAAAGAAACAGCGACTAAAATCGTCAATCTATCCCCGAACCTGCCATCCGAGGCCGAAGTAGCAATTAACAATATTACCAGCCCGGCGTTTCTGCTGAACTTTATCGCCTCCAATTTGAATGTTTCCGTTGCCGATAAACAAAAGATCCTGGAAATCAAATCTTTCTCCGATCGGCTGGAAAAAGTCATGGAATTTCTGAACAAGGAACTCCAGGTCCTGAATCTGAGTGAAGAAATACGGAGCAAGGTCAAGTCTGACATTGATGAGCAGCAACGCGACTTCTACCTGCGTCAACAGATGAAGGCCATCCAGGAAGCGCTGGGAGAAGATGCCGAGCAGAATGAAGTGGATGAACTAAAGGAACAGTTGAATGAAAAAGATTTGCCTGACAAGGCAAGGGAAACGGCCGAAAAAGAGCTTCGACGCCTGGAGCGAACTCCAAACTCCTCGCCGAATTACGGCATTATTCACAGCTATATTGAATGGTTGTTGGATTTACCCTGGAACGAGTATTCGGAAGATATCCTGGACCTTGATCGTGCTCGCAAGGTCCTGGATGAGGACCACTATGGACTGGAAAAAGTCAAAAAACGCATCATACAATACCTGGCCGTATTGAAACTGAAACAGGATATGAGGGCCCCTATCCTCTGTTTCTACGGCCCACCCGGTGTTGGCAAGACCTCCCTGGGTAAATCGATAGCACGGGCCTTAAACCGTAATTTTGAACGTTTCAGTCTTGGTGGAATACGAGATGAAGCCGAAATTCGTGGTCACCGGCGCACCTACATCGGAGCCATGCCCGGTCGTATTATCAAGGCCATGAAAAAAGCGGGAAAGAGCAATCCCGTGCTTATGCTGGACGAAGTGGATAAAGTCGGTTCCGATTTCAGAGGAGATCCCACCTCTGCCCTGCTTGAAGTATTGGATCCCGAACAAAACAATTCATTCTCCGATAATTATCTCGAACTGGAGTATGATTTGTCGAAAGTTCTCTTCATTGCAACGGCCAATCACCTGGACACCATACCGGCTCCGCTTCGCGACCGGATGGAAATTATCCACATCAACGGGTACACCCAGCATGAAAAGGTGCAAATAGCCAAACAACACCTGCTGCCAAAGCAGATTGAGGAGAACGGTTTGACAGACGACAATATCAAGCTAACGACTCCGGCTATAAAACGAATTATCGACCAATATACGAGAGAATCCGGTGTTCGAAATCTGGAACGTCGTCTCGGCGACGTCTGTCGCGGAGTCGCAGCCGAAGTAGCGGCTGATAAGGCCGATTACCGTAAAGTTGGAGTCAATGAACTTGAGCAATATCTAGGTAAAAGAAAATTCTTTACGGAAGTCGCCGAACGTACCGAAGTTCCCGGGGTGGCTACCGGGCTTGCCTGGACCCCCTATGGAGGTGACATCCTCTTTATTGAGGCCAGTGTATCGCAGGGAAGCGGGAAAATTCATATTACCGGGCAACTGGGCGATGTCATGAAAGAATCGGCCATGCTTGCCGTCTCCTACCTGAGAGCTCATTCCGATAAGTATGACATCCCCGAAGATGCCTTTAAATACTGGGATTTGCATATTCACGTACCCAAAGGAGCCGTACCGAAAGACGGCCCCTCGGCCGGTGTCTCGATCTTGTCGGCTATTGCTTCAATCTTTACTCAGCGAAAAGTCAAGCACACGATGGCCATGACCGGTGAAATCACCCTTCGCGGTCTGATACTGCCGGTCGGAGGCATCAAGGAAAAAGTGCTGGCTGCTCGTCGCTCCGGTCTCAAGGAGGTCATGCTTCCGGAGAAAAACAAGAAGGACGTTCACGAGATTGAAAAAGAGGTCCTCGGAGACCTGAAAGTTACCTACATGGAACGCATGGAAAAATTCCTGGATCAAGTTCTGGAAAACGAACCTGTTCAGGACGCTTATGAACTCTTCAATCTTGATGAGGAGGAAAAAAACATCCGGAGGAAACAAACGAAAGACCAAGACTCCAAAGAAGCCACGGTCATTATGAATAACTGATCACCACCAGTAACCAAAGTCCTTATACTCTATTGCCCCAGGAAGGCAAAGTCATATCATCCACTGGTCGTTGGTACCAGGTAGCTATAAATAACGATCCCAATGATATCGTCAAGTGCCGACTTCCCGGGCGCTTCCGGTTAAAAAAATATGATCGCACCAATCCTTTGGCCGTGGGTGATCAGGTTATGGTAGAGATCAACGAGGAAGATGGTACAGGGGCCATTCAGGAAATACTCGAACGGCGTAATTATGTGACCCGCGAATCGACCCACGGAAGTCATTCCGAACAAATTCTCGCCTCAAATATTGACCGGGGGTTTGTTATTCAATCGATTCGAAAACCCAATTTGAAGCAGGGGTTTATTGACCGTTTCTTGATCACCTGCGAAGCGTATGATATTTCGCCGGTGGTGGTGATCAATAAAATGGATCTGGCCTCGGATCAGGATCAACAGTATGCACATCAGTTGATCCAGATGTACCGGGATATAGGATACCAGGCTTTGACTATGTCTATATATGATGAAGAGACGGTTAGCGAGATAACCGAATTAATAAAAGATAACACATCGGTTTTCATTGGTCCCTCGGGCGTCGGAAAATCCAGCATTCTAAATACAATAGACCCCGAGCTTGATCTTAAAATTGCCCAGGTTTCAGACTTTAATGAAAAGGGAAAGCATACCACCACGCATGCTCGTCTTCATCCACTTGAAGTTGGTGGATACATCATTGACACGCCGGGGATTCGTGAATTTGGGCTGTTTGATATCGATCCGGTGGAACTCTCCTATTATTTTCCGGAAATGATCGAACCCGGCTCCCATTGTCAATTCAATGACTGTACGCATACTCATGAGCCCAAATGCGGGGTCAAAGAAGCATTTGACAACGGTGAAATTCACAAGCTTCGATATCAATCCTACCGGAGAATTTTGGAAAGCTTGCAAGAGGAGTCATAGTTCCATTTCCAAATCTGCAATTTTCTTCTATTTTTAATTGAGCGGGAAGATGGGGACATGACCTAAAATCACAATTAAAAGAGGATTCGCATGCAAATGAATAAATCGCTACTTACGTTATTTACGACGCTTGTCCTTTCCGTATCAGTTATGCTGCTCCCAAATAAACTTTTGGCACAATTTACGAATATTGATCGCTTAATAGCAGCCGGACAGGAAGATGCTCAAATACTCACCCAGGAATATTTAAAACCCCTGCCTTCCGGAATCGGTGCGGGACTCAATGCCGGATGGAATTCTTCTGCCGGGGCTCGACATCCTCTGGGATTTAGCATTCAGGTGCGCGGTTCTTTTGCTGCCGTACCGACTTCCGCTCAGACCTTTGACGTTGATGAGCTGTCTTTGCAGCGACTGGAGAAACAAAATCCCAACAATGACGGGATAACCCCTACTATATCCGGTAAAGAAATGTCGGGTCAGCGTCCCACGATGGTGATACGAGAAACGATACAGGGCAACACCTACGAGATTGGGGACCTCGAATTACCACCCGGAACCGGCTTTCATTATGTGCCATCCCCTATGATTCAGGCCAGTGTGGGATTACCGTTTCATTCAGAAATTACGGGTCGAATCGTTCCCAAAATTGACCTCGGTGATTATGGATCGTTTAAAATGTTCGGAATCGGTGCCAAGCATGAGGTCAATCAATATTTACCCGGGGGAAAAGTATTACCTGTAACGATTTCCTTGATGGCTGGTTTCAACAAAATCAACATCACGGGGAATCTGGATGTACCCCCCGAACAAGGTATTCCCCGTCAAGATCCAAATGCTTCTTATGACAACCAGCAGGTCGAAGCTGAATTCAATTCGTTTACCATCAATGCACTCGTTGGCAAAGATCTTCCCATCGTAAGCGTGTATGGGGGAGTTGGTCTTGAAACGTCCAGCATGGATCTGGGCGTTAACGGCAACTATCCCGTTACAGTTTACGAAGGCACTCCGCCCGAACGACAAGTGAAGACGATAACCGATCCTGTTTCTTTTACTTCTGACGGTTCAAACAATGTACATGCCATCGTAGGTGGCAGTCTGTCATTGGCTATCTTCGAAATTATGGTTGAAGCCACTCTGGGCAATTACTCGGTCGTAAATGCCGGAATAGGATTTGGTATCTAACTTGTTTGAATTTTCATAAATGCGTGAAAAAGCACCGGTCGAGTGCTTTACGCGGATTTAAAGGGAGGGCTTTTTTCGGGCCTTCCCTTTCCATTTCGACAGGATTTGGGACGGCATCCCAATTGAAAAGTCCTGCTCATGTACCTGGAAAATCCTTTTCCCGCCTTCCCGACAGAAGTTTGACAAGCACTCCAACGGGAATTTCCTCTCCATGAAAACCGACTAGTGAGCCTCCAGCCAGTTGTCGGCAACGCCCATGTCTACCTCCAGCGGAACTTTTAGTTCGTAGGCATTTTCCATCCGGGATTCAATCAGGGGACGTAAGTCCTCAATTTCATCCCGGGCGATTTCGAATATGAGTTCATCATGTACCTGCAGCAGCATTCGCGTTTTAAAATCTTCCTGCTGCAGGTATTCTTCTATGTCGATCATGGCCAGCTTTATAATATCGGCAGCCGTTCCCTGAATCGGCATATTTATGGCTGTACGTTCAGCAAATGATCTTGTGTTCCAGTTCCTGGAATTAATATTGGGGATATATCGGCGACGACCCAAAAGCGTCTTAACGTATCCATGCTCTTTGGCAAAGTTCCGGGTATCATTGATGTAGCGCAGTATACCGGGAAAACGATCAAAATACTGGTCGATCAACTCTTTGCCTTCTTCATTGCTAATTCCGAGGCGATTAGCCAACCCATAAGCGCTTACCCCATAGGGTATCCCATAGTTAACCTCCTTGGCCTTACGCCGTTCATTTTCGGTGACTTCTTCCATTGAATCCAGTCCAAATACTTCCTTGGCCGTGCGGCTGTGGATATCCTCGCCCGACTCAAACGCGGCAATCATAGCCTCATCTTCGGCTATAGAAGCAATAATACGAAGCTCCACCTGTGAATAGTCAGCCGAAAGCAACTGAAATCCCTCTTCTGCTACGAATGCCTCACGAATTTTGCGTCCTTTCTCCGTCCGTATCGGAATATTTTGCAGGTTGGGATTGGACGAGCTCAAACGTCCCGTGGCCGCAATACTCTGGTTAAACTGGCTATGGATGCGACCGGTTTCTTTATTGATAAGTTTTGGCAGAGCATCCACATAGGTTGACTGCAGCTTATTCAGACTCCGATACTCCAGGATTAGATTCGGCATTTCGTAGTCATCAGCAAGCTTTGCAAGTACGTCTTCAGAAGTTGAATACTGACCCGTTTTCGTTTTCCGGCCCGGGGGAAGGTCCAATTTCTCAAACAGGATATGACTTAATTGCTGAGATGAATTGATGTTAAACTCCTCGCCTGCCTGCTCAAAGATTTGCTGTTGCAATTGCTGCAGCTCATGGTCCAATTCATCAGAAAATTTTTCCAGTTTATCGTGATCCAGCTTAATCCCCCTCATTTCCATATGTGCCAGTACCGGAATTAAGGGGAACTCCATATCATCAGCTATTTCAAGCAACTCATCCTTTTCCAACTGCTCTTTCAGAATCTCATACAACCGGCGTGTAATGTCGGCATCCTCACAGGCATAAACCGTCACATCCTCCACCGGCAATTTGTCCATGGAGGTCTGATTACGGCCGCTCCCGATGATATCTTCAATAGGGATGCATTCATAATTCAAATACTTTTTGGCAAGGGCATCCATCTTCAATTTTTGATCGGCATCCAGCAGGTATGCGGCAATCATGGTATCAAAAATGGGCCCGTCAAAACGAAGTCCCAACTGATTTAAAATGATATAGTCGTATTTATAGTGTTGGGCTATTTTAATAATATCGGTGTCCGTAAACAGCGGCTGCAGCTTATCCAGCAATGAATCCAGCTCGATATCTCCATCCCCGTTGACCGGAATGTAATATGCCTTTTCATTTTGCGGACTAAGGGATATCCCTACCAGTTGGGCTACAATGGGATCGGTACTGTCGGTCTCCGTATCAAAACTGAAGGCATCGGCGTTGCGACACTCTTGGACAATCTCCGCAACCTCTTCAAGTGTGTCGACGAGCCGATAGTCAACCTTGGATTCGTCGTAACTGGTTTTCTTTTTCTGTGCCGGACCGGAAAAAAGATCGCCCTGTCCCGGATCGTCCGTCGGAGATTGCACATATTCTTCCCCCAGGTAGCGGCCAATGAGATTCCGAAACTCCATACGTCGGAAAAATTGTGCCAGTTTCTCCTTATGGGGACCTTTCCACTTAAGCTTTTGCCAGGACACCATATCTTGAATATCGGTATGTATTTTCACCATTTTCTTCGCATGCATCGCCTCCTCGGCATACTCCTGCAAACCTTCCCGATGTCGTTTTGAACTCATTTCCGGCGCATGATCAATGGCGGTCTCCAGGTCCCCGTATTCATTTATAATTTTAGGGGCTCCTTTCTTCCCGATCCCTTTAACCCCGGGGACATTGTCGGAGGTATCTCCCAAAATAGCCAGTACATCCACTACCTTTTCGGGTTCGACTCCAAAATAATCCTCTACTCCATCCCGATCGATAATGTCGAATCCATTTCCATTATTAAGCGGTTTGTACATCTTGATATGATTGTGGACCAGCTGCATGAAATCTTTATCAGGCGTAACCAAATATACATCCACATCTTCTTCATTTGCTTGCTCAGCCAGCGAACCGATGACATCGTCAGCCTCATATCCTTCATGCTGCAAATTTGAAATCCCAAAATACTCAATCATCTCCTGGATCAAAGGAATGCCGACATCCAGTTCTTCCGGTTGCGGGGGTCGATTGGCTTTATATTCTTCATCCATTTCGTGCCGAAAAGTCGGTTTTTCGGACTCCCAGGCCACCGCGATATGGGTCGGTTCTTCATCCTCCAGCAATTTGACCAACGTGTTGGCGAATCCCAATATGGGGCCGGTGGGAATCCCTTCCCGATTTTGAAGATTGGCATTGATGAATGCAAAGTGGGATCGATACGCCAGGGCCATCCCGTCCAACAGGAATAATTTACTTCGACTCATTATACAAGTTCATTTTTTGGGAATATTTACGATTATACTACAACTTTTTGAGCTGAATTACGAATAAGTATATTGTAAGAGGACGTTGGCAACCGGGCCCCGGGCCGCGCCTTCGATGAAAAATTTTTTCTCACGGCTTTGCTTTTTCGGCTTTATTTACTATGCAATTTCAACACATAGCCATGCAATTGATTATGGTTCGAAAAATTTTAAGTTCTCATCGCGGCCCGGGGCCCGGTTGCCAACGTCCGGAATATAATAATTCTTATTTGAGTAAAGGTGTAATTCGATGAGTTTAAAAAACGAAGCACAATCTGCTTTTCAAAGCACAAAATCCTTTTACCGGGAGTATGTGCAGGGTATGAATCGTGAGCGTCTCGGACGTGAACTGCAAGCGGATTCCGAGCGGATAAAACAGTTATATGATGAAGCAATTGGCGAGGGGGAAAATCAGGAAAAGCAGCAGCATCTCCCCTTTCATATAAAAGTTCTGCGCCTGTTCTCTGCCCTGGGACAACGGCTCAACCCTACGCGGCGGCTTATATTCGGCATATCGATCATCAGTTTTGTGGCCTACAGTATTACCAATGGTCTGCTGGCCGACCTACTCCTGCTCACGGCTTTCGGCGGCTTATTGATGCTTCTGCTGGTCGAGCTACTCGAGAAGTCGGATGTCAAACGTGAGATCGACCTTGCCCGTGAAATTCAACTCAGCCTGCTTCCTCAAGCCGAGTTGATGAATGAAACGCTGGACATCTATTCCTTTGCCAATACCGCCCAGGAAGTAGGGGGAGATTATGTTGACAATATCGAAACCGACGAGGGCTTGTATGTGGTGATAGCTGATGTTTCGGGGAAAGGACTCAGTGCCGCACTCTATATGGTGCGCATGCAGGCGCTGGTTAACTTGATTATTGAAAAAAGTAAGCCGACTCCCAAAGAGCTCTTTTTACAGCTGAACAACTATGTGAAATCCGGCATTAAGGATAAGACGTTTGTAACGGCCTGTGTAGCCTACTTTCCGCGTGAGGCAGAATACTTCAAGATTGCGCGCGCCGGCCAAAATGCCCCCCTGTTCTATTCAAAACAGAAAAACGTGACTAAACCACTCCGTTACGATGGCTTTGCATTGGGCATGACGGCGACAGACAAGATGGACTCTTTCCTCAAAGAAAGAAAAATTCCGTTTAAACCGGGAGATACCGTATTGCTGTATACTGACGGTTTAACTGAAGCCAGGAATCAACATAATGAGGAGTACGGACTGGAACGATTGTCCTCCCTGCTTGACGTTTACGGATCGATGGATTCCAAATCGATAACCAAGAAAATTCAGCAGTCGGTAGAGTCATTTATCGAGGGACGAAAACCGCACGATGATGTTACTTTTACGGTGGTCCACCATCGTTGAATTACCTGTTTTCCCCGTGTTAAACCAGCTTTTCCGCTTTTTCAGCCATTATTTCAGCTGTTATTTCAAAATTATCGTACAGGTCCTCAAAAGGTGCTGAAGCCCCAAACCGATCAATACCGATAGCCGCTCCTTTTTCTCCAACCCATTTTTCCCAACCGAAGGTTGCGGCGGCTTCAATTGAAATGCGGGCTTCAAGATCGGGAGGCAGTACTTCGTTCCGGTATGATTCCGGCTGCTGTCCAAACAATTCCCAACTGGGCATACTCACCACCCGGGCGGCGATGTCCTTCTCTTTAAGCAACTGCTGGGCTTTCATCGCACATTGCAGCTCCGAACCGGTACCCATAAGTATAACTTCGGGCGTGCCTCCGGGTGCTTCGGACATGATGTAAGCTCCTTTCTCCACCTGGCTCGCCGCATTGTTTTCATTTCGCTCAAAAACCGGTACACTTTGGCGGGTTAAGATCAGGAGTGTTGGACCCTTTTTCCGCTCCAGGGCTATTTTCCAGGCATAACTTACTTCATTCGGATCCGCCGGTCGGATCACTGTTAAATTGGGCATAGCCCTTAACGACGCCAGATGCTCGATCGGCTGATGGGTAGGGCCGTCTTCACCGAGCCCGATACTGTCATGCGTGAGTACAAAGATGGATGGGATTTCTGAAAGAGCCGCAATTCTAATTGCCGGTCGGCAATAATCTGTAAATATCATGAAAGTGCCGCCAAACGCAATCACTCCCTCATGCAGCGTCATACCGTTCATAGCGGCGGCCATCGCGTGTTCGCGGACCCCGTAGTGAATATTTCGACCAAGGTAATTATCAGCGCTCATCACCCCTTGATTTTCGAGCTCTGTTTTATTACTGCCCGTTAAATCGGCCGATCCACCTATCATATTGGGAATATCATCTGCCAGCGAATTAAGTACTGTGCCCGAGGCCTTCCGGGTTGCCATCCCACCTTGATCCGACTCAAATTGCGGAAGCAAGTCTTCAATATGTAACGGGACCTCACGTTCAATAAACTTTTGAAACTCACTGCCGGCTTCCGGGTACTCCTCTTTATAGGAATCCAGCGTACCCTCCCACCTTTCCTGGATTTCCCGTCCTTTATCCAGGGCTTTTCTAAAATGAGTTAATACTTTATCCGGAATATGAAACTTTTTATCGGGATCCAATCCATAGAATTCCTTGGTTTTTCGAACCTCTTCTTCACCCAGCGGTTTACCGTGAGATTCTTCTGAATTTTGTTTATTCGGACTACCAAAACCAATGTGTGTACGGCAAATAATCAACGAAGGCTTGTCGGTGACCTGTCGAGCACTTTGGATGGCATTTTCAATTTCTTTTCGATCATGCCCGTCCACCTTCTCAATATGCCAGTGATAACTTTCAAATCGCTTGCCTACATCCTCTGTAAAAGCAAGATTCGTACTACCGTCAATAGATATGTCATTGGAATCATACAGGTAAATTACTTTTCCCAGCTTCAGGTGCCCTGCAAGAGAAGCCGCTTCATGCGAAATACCTTCCATCAGGTCACCGTCACTAACGATGCCATAGGTATAGTGATTGGTTATTTCGTAGCCGTCCTTATTGAACCGATTGGCCATAAACGCTTCTGCAATAGCCATGCCAATGCCGGTGGCAAAACCTTGTCCCAGGGGTCCTGTTGTTGTCTCCACCCCGGGGGTGAGGCCATATTCCGGATGTCCCGGCGTGATACTCCCCCATTGGCGAAACTGCTTAATTTCCTCGAGTGAGACCTCATATCCGGTCAGATGTAAAAGACTGTATAACAACATCGACCCATGCCCGGCCGACAATACAAAGCGATCACGATCATACCATTTCGGATCCTGTGGATTAAAACGAAGGAAACGCGTCCATAATACATATGCAGCATCCGCCATGCCCATCGGCATTCCGGGATGACCGGAATCAGCCGCCTGGACGGCATCGATAGCAAGTGTTCGAATGGTGTTTACAGAAAGCTGTTCCAGATCGGTGTCCGTTCTGCTTTTGCTCATTGCGATAAAAGTACGTAAAAGTTGTTTTTTGTTAGGTATGGTGTTAAAACATCGCTTTGAAATAACCCTTGAAGCGGAAGATGAGTAAGAAAGTAACTAAGAGGAAATCTAAATAAAAATAAAATCCTGAAAATTTAATAAAAAAGCCTCCCCGAAAGGAGGCTTTTTTATTCTTTATATCGGATAAATAACCTGTTCTGCCAGGTTAAAATCCTGTACGCCGCAAATAATTAACTCTCACAAGGTAATTAAAGGAATTTTCCTTTTAATTACTGGCTTTTGAACTCATTTGCGGGCACTTAAGATCATACTTCATCTGGTGTTCAGCCGGTGCCTTGAAGGAACCATAAGAGGCACTATCAAAAGCACTGCAGGCGGCTTCCTTGTTTCCGATATTTTTAAGCGCTACTGCTTTTTCAAAGTATATCTTTGCTTTTTCCGTTCGACCGCCTTTCTCGAATTTTAATCCTTTGTCAGCATGATCCAGTGCCTTATTCCACTGTTTTAATTTGTTATACGCTTCTGCAAGTCGGTAATGGGCATCTTCAGACTGAGAATCGTAATTCAGGGCTCTTTGCAGCAAATCTACCGCTTTGTTATAATCCTCATCACTTATAGCCTGGGCACCGCGATAAACCAGGTTGGACTTGGCCGCTTCCTTGGCCTGAGATACCATCTGTTGATTATTATTCTTTTGGGCTATTTGGATGGCTTTATCAAATTGATCCAGGGCTACCAGCAAGCTGTCGTCACTCATATTTTTCAATACCAGCCCTTTCTGGTAGTAAGCTTTGGAGTAATCCTTATTTTTCTCCAGCGCCAAATCCAGAGTTTCGAGGGCCTCTGCATACTTTTTAGTCTTAAACTGGTAAATGGACTTTGAATAGTAAAGCTGGGGAACGATGCGTTCTGCTTTACTCCCTATTTGTTCCTCTCCATATTCCTCGGCGACATCCTGGGTTTCCTGAAAAGCCTGTATAGCAACATCCAATCGCTCGATGCTTTGTGATTTCTGAAAATCTTTATATGCCGATACTGCTTTCTGCAGGTACACCTGCGGAATCTTGCTTTCGGCCTTTTCCTTAATATCATTGGCATCCTCACCGATCTTGTCACTGATGCTGATAACCTGCATATAGGCCGAAATAGCCTGATCATAATTGCCTTGATTAGCCAGATCAATGCCTTTATTAAAGGCTTGAACAGCCTCACGTCGTGTTTGGGCTTCTGCCTGATCAATGAATCCTGTCGACAAGAAAAGAATGCCCACAAGAAGTAATATGCCGCCTCTTAATAGTTTCATCTTAATACAGTTTGGTTTTTATTAGTAACTACAAGTTTAAACGCGATCATAAAATCTAATAACGAGGTAAATGCTAAAGAATTAACCCCAAATAATCAACCTGTCATGGTTCATAACGGAAGGCATCCGGGAAAAGTTGTATCACATAAACATGCTAGATGCTTTTCGATAGCGTTCTGCAGGTCGAAAATAGCCATTTTTAAAAATTCGGCTTGAGTGAATGTTTTTGATAGAATTCACAAATGATATTGACCGCTTCCGTGGTATCATCGGTTAAATGAAAAAGATCCAGATCCTCCGGCGATATCATCTCTTCCTCCAGCAAAGTATTTTTAAGCCAGTCCATTAATCCCCCCCAATACTCCGTACCCATTAAAATGACCGGAAAACGATTAATTTTGTGGGTTTGAATGAGGGTCAAAGCTTCAAATACTTCATCGAGTGTTCCAAATCCACCCGGAAACACAATAAAACCCTGTGCATATTTCACGAACATCACCTTACGGGCGAAGAAGTAATTGAATTCCAAAAGGTATTGAGGATCTATATACTCATTGGGACCTTGTTCAAAGGGAAGATTAATAGCCAATCCCACCGATTTTCCTTCTCCCAGGCGAGCTCCTTTGTTGGCTGCTTTCATGATTCCCGGTCCCCCCCCTGTAATCACACCAAATCCTTTTTTGGTAATTTCATATGCCGTTTCGGTAGCCATGTTAAAGTATGGTTGGCCCTCTTTCATGCGGGCAGAGCCAAATATGGAGACACACGGACCTATGCGGAGCAAATGGTCATATCCCTCTACAAATTCCCCCATAATTTTAAAGATGCTCCAGAGATCCCTCTCCGTGCCTTTTTCATACTTGTCCGGGATGATATTATTTTGAAATTTCTTTTCTGAATGGTCCTGATCAAAAGAGTCAGACATAATATGGATATGATGGATCTGTTGGTATTAAACGGTATACTAGCATAGTGCAAACGCTTGCATCGTCACAATTTAACGAGATTGAAGATCAAAACGTAAAGTAACTACGGGACTTCGGTGCTCTATCGAAGGTTTAATCCGAGATCGTATACTCAAGTCATCCGATACGTTAAAACTTCTCATATGAGCATAAACGTAAGCATCAACCGCATTTAAACCATAGGCCAGTCCGATAGTCACGTATATGAAGTCTCTTCGATTTCTATAATAATTACGTACCTTCTTCAAAGAGGCACTGCTGGTAACATTTTGCAAATAGTCGGGCGTTGGTCCGAACGGTTGATCGGAACGATTTTCATATTCCAGGTTATAGTAAGCCGCCCGATAGTCATGATAACGTTTATTCAGGTAAATGCTGTAGTAGGCCAGCCCTCCTATAGCGGCATACACGAGTGGCACTTTCCATATCTGATTATTAACAATCTGTCCCCAGCCTGGTATCATCAGCGATTTATACATCACGCTGTTGGGATCGGGGTATTCACGAGCCCTCTCGTTTTCTGCCGTATCATTGCTAATCTGGTCGATACGATCGCTTATTTCAGCATCAAAACCTACGGTGCGGGGTGAGAACCTCACCTTGTTATAGGACAACTCCTCATGTTCCGTATGTTGAGCGTTGATAGGCAGTACCCAACCCAGAAGCAGTAAAAAAACGACACCGCTTATAGCTTTAGTCGATCGAATCAAAAAGGTCAAGGAGTCGGTTAAGTTCGTCATCAGAATAGTATTCAATACGAATTTCCCCGCCCTTTTTCTTGGATTTGATATTCACTTTGGTACTCAATTTGTTTCTCAGTCGATCAGCAATATCCCGGTATTGCGCCTGTTTTCGTTTTTCCTCTGAATCAGCGGGCTTTTCTTTTTTACTCTTCTTGGTTAATCTGCGTACCTCTTTCTCTAATTTTCGAACGGAGTAGTTATTTTCGATCGTCTTTTCCAGGACTTTCTTTTGAATTTCCGGATCATCAATGGTCAATAGGGCCCGGGCATGTCCCATGGAAATTTTTTGCTCTTTTAAAGCTGCCTGTATAAAGTCCGGCAATTTCAAGAGGCGAATCATATTGGTGACCGTCGAGCGATTCTTACCGACTTTCTCGGCAACCTCTTCCTGGGTATATTCACATTCCTCCATCAAGCGTTCATATCCCTGGGCAACTTCAATCGGATTTAATTCTTCGCGCTGTATATTTTCAATAAGTGCATAGGCCAGCAGATCCTCATCTTCCACTTTCCGTATATAAGCCGGGATTTTTTTCATATCGGCCATCTTGGTCGCTCTCAGCCGACGCTCTCCGCTAATCAGTTCATACCGTTCATTACCAAGGTGACGGACCGTGATTGGCTGAATAAGACCGTGGCGGCCAATTGAATCAGCCAACTCCCGAAGTCTCTCTTTGTCAAAATGAGTACGCGGTTGGCGCGGATTGGAGCGAATGTTTTTTACAGGAATACGGCGGACTACGTTTACTTGTTTCTTGGTTTCGACATAGTTTTTCGAATCCTGCTTGGCATTACTTTCATTTTCTTCCTCCTCGTGGTCGGGAAAAAATGCGCCTAACCCTCGGCCCAGTACTTTTTTAGATCCCATAGCAATAGATACGGTTAGTGGGTACTCGTTAACGGATCAACATAATAATTTTTTCTCACTAATTGGCAAATACGGGGCTATTTTTGAAAAGCTCCTTGTTTTTTGTAATAATTTCCCGTGCAAGAGCCAAATAATTCCTAGCTCCGCGGCTGTCACTGTCATATAATAACGCTGGTTTCCCAAAACTTGGGGCTTCAGCTAAACGTATATTTCGCGATACCACCGATTCAAAAACACGCTCATTAAAATATTTCCTGACCTCTTCAGCAACTTGATTTGACAACCTTGTTCGCCGATCGTACATGGTCAGCACCACGCCTTCCAGTTCGAGCTCGGGATTGAGACGTTGCCGAACTATCTTAATCGTATTCAACAGTTGACCAAGTCCCTCAAGGGCAAAATACTCACATTGGACCGGAATAATTACCGAATCGGAGGCAGTCAGTGAGTTGATGGTCAACAATCCCAGCGAAGGTGGACAATCGATTACGATAAAATCATACTGATCTTTAAGATGTCCAATCGCTTTATCCAAAATCTTTTCTCTTTCATCCCGGTCAATCATTTCGATTTCAGCTCCGACCAGGTCTATATGAGAGGGTATCAAGTCCAGATAGGGCAGTTCTGTTTCCACGATGGATTCGTCAGCATCCACGCCCCCTACCATTACTTCGTATATGGAATGGTTTATAGCCTCCTCTTCTATTCCCATACCACTGGTAGTGTTACTTTGGGGATCTGTATCCACCAGTAAAGTAGGATGCTCAATAGCGGCCAGGCTGGCGGCAAGATTAATCGCGGTGGTCGTTTTGCCGACTCCACCTTTCTGATTCGCGATAGATATAATTTTTCCCATGAAAGTAGATCTGAACGTTGATATTAGATCAGCAATTAAAAATAAAAAAAGCGTTAATCTGCTACAAAATTAGTTATGCACAATCGAAACTAAATGAACCGGTAAAGCCAGATGGTTGATTCATTCAGTAATATTAGTATGCCGATTTCAATCAATATGTGAATGATCCACACCAATTATATATCAGATGAGCCAGAAATGCGTCTTCCTTTTGAAAGTAGTGATGTCCAAGCCCGACAAAAGGTCAGTGATCAATGCATCAACGATGTGAGCCGGTCAGCCGTACGTTACCGGACGATTGGGGGCCCTGATGGTTCAGGAAAGGGGGGCTAACAGGAGGGCTTTGACGGAACCGGTTGCTGTTGGTGGAATCCAGGAGATCACCGTCATTCGGTGAATTGGCAGAGGGTTTTTCCAGGTAAATAGCTTCATTACGGTTAATCCATGGCTGTAGTTGCCGATCCTGGTTCAGGACATTGGTTTCACCGAATTTTGCCGTGGAGACGGATTGCGTTTTATTAGACGGAGGAGCCTCTCGTTCAGCAAATTGGAAAGAGACAAGACCTATACCCATTCCAACCAAAATCAAGGCGGCAGCGGCATAGTATTTGGTCATGGAAAATCTTTCGTCACCAAACCACAAATGATGAAAATTGGAAGAACAGTTTTGGGAGCAAGCTTTACGTACAATGTACTCCGTTAGTTCTGAAGGGGGATTTTTCAGCGGTAGTTTTTCCAGCCTACGCAGCGTACGCCGCATACATTCCACTTCCAACAGAAGCTCCTCATCTTCCATCATACGCTGCTCAAACAAAACCGCTTCAGCCGGATCCAGCTCTTTCATTAAATATTTAATGCTGGCATGGTCATCATTCTGCATACTTATATTCTTTACCTTGTTCCTGTTTTTCTTTATCAAACAGTTTCCTAAGGTTTATTAACGCATAACGCATCCGTCCTAGTGCGGTATTAATTGAAACATCTGTCAATTCCGCAATTTCCTTGAACGGCATTTCGTAATAATGCCGGAGCATAACGACCTCACGCTGTTCTTTCGGAAGCTCGTCGATATGCTTCATAAGGCTTTCTTTGGCCTCGTCTTTCTCGATCTGCTCGTGAGCACTAACCAGGTCTTCGTCCGGCAGTCGATCGTAGAAGTCGGTCTTATCGTTGTCACTGTAATTGTTGTTGACGTCAACGAACCGCTTCTGTTTTCGCAAATAGTCTATGGTCGCATTGTGGGCAATCCGCATAACCCAGGCAATCCATTTACCCTGTTCATTATAGGTATCATCCATTTTGGTAATCACCTTGGTAAAGGTTTCCTGGAAGATATCGTTCGTAACCTCACGACTTCCCACCATGCTATATATAAAGGAATAAATTTTCGCTTGATGACGATTCATCAGCTCGCGAAACGCCTGCTCGTTTTCTTCATAGCGATACAGCCGAACAAGCTCTTTATCCTCTAATTGTTCGTATTTGGAATGAATATTTTCAGATTTTTGAAGCATCATAGTTACTACCTTGCACTTGTTTAGTTTGTTAAATTTTCATTTTCCGTGCTTCAAGACAGACCTTCATTCGTATAAAGGCTGTAACGCTTTATCCCATGTATCTGATTTCATTTAGTCTATGCAATTAAAAACTTCTTCTTAACGTTCACTCTTATATACTTGGAAAACCATGCCAAGTACCATTATGACTCTTTTTTAGCTAATTTTACACCAACACCAACTAACAAGCGGCCATTCTGTCATATCAAAGTGCCATTGTTGAACGTTACCTACTAATAAGTTATCAATATTTTGGTTAAAGTTAATAGCATGAAGATGTTATATTTCGGGTTGCGGGGATTCACATCTCTTCCCTTGTACCACTTCAACCAATTCCTTTCCATGCTCAACCTATTTATATAGACGTTTATAAACCCTGTAATCTTACTTTGACCCGCTCTCTTATTCACTAGATACATGTTTGTCATACTTGGTTCTACCCGCAAACAAATGTACCTACAACAGTCACTAAATATACTGTTATATTTTCACTATATCAATTTATACTCTCTCCCTCTTTTATTTACGGGGATACGAAGTCAAATGCCAATAAACTCTTTTTCATGAGTGAAAATACTCATAAACTTTCTCTCCTGTCTTATTTCCAAGCGAAGCCATCAAATCGGTTTTTTGGGCTTGTTTAACTTTTTTAACCGATCCGAATTCTTGCAGCAGCGCAGAAGCTTTTTTGGGACCAATCCCCTCAATCTGTTCCAGTTCGGTTTTAATGGTTCTCTTCTGTCGTGTTTTCCGATGAAATTTAATGGCGAAGCGGTGAGCTTCGTCCCGAATTTTCTGAATCAATTTCAAGCTTGATGACGTCTTGGGTATCATAATCGGGTCTGATTTGCCGGGGACAAATACTTCTTCCAGTCGTTTGGCCAACCCTATCACTTCACATTTTCCCTCAAATCCAATTTCCCGCATAGCTTGCAACGCACTGGAAAGCTGTCCTTTGCCTCCGTCGACAATCACCAGATCCGGTACTTGCTGATCCTCCTGCATTACTCTTTTATACCTTCGTTTAATCACTTCTCGCATCGAAGCAAAATCATCGGGTCCTTTCACGGTCTTGATATGGAATCGTTTATACTCGCTTTTTCGGGGTTTGGAATCGACAAAACACACCATCGACGATACCGGATCGCTACCTTGAATATTGGAGTTATCGAAACACTCTATTCGTCGAGGAAGTCTATCGAGATCCAGTTGCTCTTTTAACTCTTTAACCGATCTTGGTATCCGCCGCTCCTTTTGTTTTTGCAATTCAATTTTCTTCTCTCCCAGCAACCAGCGAGCGTTTGACAGGGCCATGCGCATCATTTGCGCCTTTTCACCGCGTTGGGGGCGGTGGATGGGAACTTTCTTTCCATGTTCCTCCCACAAATACTGAAAAAGCGGATCTTCGTCTACCAACTCGTGGCTTACATACACTTCATCGGGCGTCTCACCCGCAAATTGGCCCGTGTAGTAGTCTTCCACGAACGACTGAAGCATTTCATTTTCTTCGAGTCCTTCAATGTTCTTTAAATAACGATGAAATTTTCCTGTCAGTTTGCCCTCACGAATTTTAAAAACCATGCCACAGGCATAATTAATTTCCCGATCCACCGATACGGCAAACAGATCTCGGTCCACTTCTTTATTGGCGACCATTTTCATTTTTTGTCCGTATTTTTCCAGCGACTTTATACTGTCGCGCAACTGGGCCGCCTTCTCAAATTCCAGGGATTCCGAGGCTATCTGCATCTCTTCTTTTAACTCCTTTATCAGGTGATCGGTCTTACCATTCAACATGCGCTTAACCTTGTCGATCTTGTCAATATATATGTCATGATCTACCTCACTCGAACACTTATCCAGGTAATCATTCAGGCAAGACTGCCATTTAGGCAGTCCTTTCGTTTTGTCCACAATTTTGGATGAACAAGCACACGTACAAAGGTTAAATGTTTTTCGGATGGTCTCTAGCATCCTTCTCATTTGTCCGACATGATCATAGGGACCATAGTATCTGCTTCCGTCACGTACGACCGTTCGGGTTGGAAAAACGCGGGGACGCTCTTCGTTGCTGACACAGACATACGGATAGGACTTGTCGTCCCGGTACATGATATTATAACGGGGATGGTGCTTTTTGATGAGATTATTCTCGAGGATCAATGCCTCTCCTTCGGTATCGGTTACAAATACATCCAGATCATCAATTTTTTTGCGCATTACCCGTATGCGGCCATCATGATCCCTTGAGTCCTGGAAATAGGATCGTACCCGGTTTCTAAGGCGCTTCGCTTTACCTACATACAACACCGACCCGCTGCTATCTTTAAACATGTATACGCCGGGCGAAGTGGGCAGGTGCTCCAACTTTTCTTTTGGATCCAGGTTCGCTTTAAAATCGACCTGTTCGTGCTCCGCATCAGATGACATATTTCCCATGTTTAACCGCTATTTCGAGTAATTTGAATCAATAAATATAATCGGCGATTCATTACCTTTCCTACAGGTTACCGATATAGTAACCCAAGTCGAAATTGTTTATTTCCCTGCAAGATTGTTCTATTTTACAGTTTGTACCCTGCGATCCGTCGACATACCTGTAATTTTCAAGCAACATCCCGGCTAATGGCGTCAACGTTTAATAATATAACGACTTATCAATGAGTAATTCATACTCTAGTCAGAAGACTCTTACCAATCCCCCGCTGCGAATTCTTCATGAGGATGATTTTTTACTGGTTGTGGTTAAACCTCCCAATCTGCTCTCCCAGGAAGACGAAACAGGCGATCCGGATGTATTCTCCCTGTGCGGCAATCATCTTGTTAATGAAGGTCAAAAAAATACCCATCTGGGATTGGTTCACCGGCTTGACCGTCCAGTAGGCGGCATTATGATATTGGCCAAAACCAAACCCTCCGCCCGTTCACTCTCACAACAAATTCGTGACCAAGAGATGCAGAAGAGTTATTGGGGGATCGTTCATGGTAAGACAGCTCCAAATGGCGTATTATCGCATTATTTAAAGAAAGACGAATCAACCAATACGGTCACTGCCACCTCTCAACAAACCATCAAGTCGCGATATGCCGAACTGGCTTACCAACGTGCAGCGCACAACGAGGAACTGACCCTCCTGAAAGTCCATTTGCAAACCGGACGCTCCCACCAAATCCGCGTTCAACTAGCTACCGAAGGCTATCCTATATGGGGAGATCAGAAATATGGTAAATTGCTTCGGGAAGAAAAGGGACAGCAAATTGCTTTATTTGCCTTTACCATCCGCCTAAAACATCCAAATACGAATGAACCCATAACCTTTGTCACGTCCCCTCCTTCTGAATATCCCTGGAATATCTTTGATCAACCCTTCTCGAGGTAAACCTAAATATTTAAACGATTTCAGAGCTTTTTAAGTTATGATATTTGAATCCGGTCGGTTTTGTAAGTACTGATATCTATCGTTAGTTCATTTAATGTCCTATTATAATTTCTGATAATAGTCTGCTCCGATGAAAGTACCGCATGGTTTTCGTCGTATTTACATTAACATCATGCGTTTTTTGCGGGCGTTTAATCGTCTCGTAGTACGTTTATATCATTATGTCGAAATCAACGAGCTGACCGGACTTCTAATTCTCGCTTTTATAATTGGAATTATAGGAGGATACGCCGCTGTTGCTTTTCGCATTATTTTAAATACAAGCCAGGAGTTGTTTTGGGGAACCACCGATTCGCTGCACTTTCTGTCTATTGAATTTTCTCAAATTAGATGGTATGTAAAAATACTAATACCCGCCCTTGGGGGTCTTATTGTGGGACCCATTATCTATTTCCTGGTTCGTGAAGCCCGTGGCAGCGGAATACCCGAAGTTATGGAGGCCATTGCTACCAAAGGGGGATGGATTCGGGCTAGAGTAATCCCTTTGAAAGCGTTGCTTTCCGCCATCAGCATAGGTTCCGGAGGATCAGCTGGACGCGAGGGACCCATTGTACACATAGGATCCAGTACCGGGTCCATTGTTGGTCAGTATTTGAATCTGAACGAAGAAAAACGGAAGATACTAATCGGGTGCGGTGCATCTGCAGGAATTGCGGGAACCTTCAACGCTCCGATAGGCGGAATGCTCTTCAGCCTGGAAGTATTACTGGGTGAATTTCGTATCTCCCGCTTTTCTCCGTTGATTGTATCTTCTGTGATGTCAACGGTAATCGCACAAGTTTACCTGGGAACCAATCCTGCCTTTATGATTCCCGAATATACCCTGGTTAGTCCGTGGGAGATTATTCCTTACATTTTTCTTGGTTTGATCGGTGCCTTTGTAGGTATGGCGTTCTCCAAAAGCTTATACCTCACCGAAGACCTGTTTAACAAACTCAACATTCCTGTTTATTTAAAGCCGGCGATTGGCGGTCTCCTGATGGGGATCCTGGCATTGCAACTGCCCAATTTATACGGAGTGGGATATTCGAGCATTGAACAAACACTTACCGGTCAGAT
>CAJXOW010000052.1 GCA_913057825.1 uncultured Balneolaceae bacterium
GGACGATCCCGATTTCGAGTTGGGTGATCTGGTTCGCTCACACTACATCCCGATCATTCGTATGCTGGTTGAAATGGGGAAACCGGTTATTGGTGCGGTTAATGGAATCGCCGCCGGTGCAGGAGCTAACCTGACGTTTGCGTGCGATATTATCACCGCATCGGAAAACGCCTCTTTCGTTCAATCTTTTGCGAAAATTGGACTCGTGCCCGACAGCGGAGGGACCTACATTCTGCCCCGGCTCGTAGGCCCCCATCGCGCTCGACAACTGATTATGCTGGATGAAAAACTCAGCGCTCAGAAAGCCCGTGAATGGGGCCTCGTTCATGAAGTATATCCCGATAAAGATTTTGCCGCCAAAACACGGGAATTGGCCGAATACCTGGCTTCGCAGCCTACCCGGGGTTTGGCTTTAACGAAAAAAGCGCTGAACCAGTCGTTCCAGCACACGCTCGAGGAACAATTGGAGTTTGAAGCCAAACTCCAAACCAAGGCAGGTAATACCGCTGATTTTAAGGAAGGGGTCAATGCATTTCTGGAAAAAAGAGAACCTGAATTCAAAGGAAATTAATCGGTTTATCGAAAAAAATTATGAATAAATCGCTTCAAAAAGAGGCAAAAATTGGCGTAGTCGGTGCGGGAACCATGGGTAGCGGTATCGCCCAAACCGCGGCAACGGCCGGTCATGAGGTTTTTTTATACGATTCCTACAACAGCGCCCTGGAGAATGCTCAAAAACACCTGGGAAGTATCCTGCAGCGGCAGGTGGAAAAAGATCGGATGACTCATGATGAGATTCAGCAGATCATGGGCCGCATCCACTTCGTAGAGGATACCACCCAATTCGAGGAAGTTAGCCTGGCCATAGAGGCCGTGGTCGAAGACCTTGAAACCAAGCAGGATGTATTTCGGCGACTGGAAGGAATCGTGCCGCAGGATTGCTATCTAGCAACAAACACGTCCTCCCTGTCGATCGCTTCCCTGTCAGCCGCTTTAAAAAAGCCCGGGCGTTTTCTCGGCACCCACTTCTTCAATCCGGCCCCCGTTATGCCCCTGGTCGAAATTATTCCCGGCATACAAACGGATCCCTCGACGACTGATCAACTCTATGATCTTATGGATCAATGGGGGAAATCGCCGGTAGTCGCTAAAGATACCCCCGGCTTTATCGTAAATCGCGTAGCCCGACCTTTTTACGGAGAGGCTCTTCGAATCTATGAAGAAGGAATTGCGGATATTCCAACGATCGACTGGGCCATGAAGGAACTCGGCGAATTCAAGATGGGGCCTTTTGAACTTATGGACTTTATCGGAAATGATGTGAATTACAAAGTGACGTATACCGTCTTCAAGGAATTTTTCTTCGACCCTCGCTTCAAACCCTCTTTTACACAGAAACGCATGTATGAAGCGGGACTTCACGGACGAAAAACGGGAAAGGGTTTTTACGACTATGAAGATTCGTCGAATAATCCCGAGCCCACCCGGGATGAAGAACTCGGAAAGCAGATTCTTAACCGGATCCTGGTGATGCTGATCAATGAAGCGGCCGATGCTGTATTCATGCAGGTGGCGTCGGTCAAAGGCGTCGATACAGCGATGAAACAAGGCGTCCGCTACCCCAGGGGACTCCTGGAATGGGGGGATGAACTGGGTCTGGAGTGGGTACTCCGGGAAATCAAATCATTACAGGATACTTACGGAGAAGACCGCTATCGACCCAATCCCCTTCTTAAAAAACTGGTGAGAAAAAATCGAGGGTTTTACGACCTCCAAACAGCTGAAACGAATTGAAAATTAAAATTATGTTGCCTATTGAAATAACGGAAAGGGCTCTTCAGCCAGAGAAATTCAGCCGTCTACCGCTCAAGTCCGGCTTTATGTCAACAATTTTGTACATGGCAAGTAAAAATCTTTCGGCCTTTAAAGCTGAACAGCTCAAGTGCTTCAGAGCACTTCCCGTTATTTCTGACACGCTCTACAAGACCATAAATCTATAAACAACAACTTTCAATTTTTTTTCGTGAATCAGTCAACATCGGAAAAAATTATTCACAGACTTTTAAATAACGACCCCTTTAGCCAGTGGCTGGGTATTGAGGTATTGAGTGTGCATAAAGGAAAAGTTAAACTTGCCATGGAGGTCCGTGAGGAGATGCTGAACGGCTTCCGGATTGCCCACGGAGCTATCCCCTATGCACTTGCCGATACGACGCTTGCATTTGCTTCCAACAGCCGAAATAAACTTTCCATGACGCTGACCAACAACATCTCCTATTTACGCAAAATTGAGAGCGGCGACCGATTGGTGGCCGAATCCGAGGAGGTCAGCCTGCAGGATAATTACGGCGTCTATCTCATCAATATCGACCGACAAGATCAGATCCGGCTGGCGGTGTTCCGGGGAACCGTGTATCGCAGCAAACACCACGTGGACGAACGATTGCCATAACCCGTTATACTGTACGTAGGAATCGCTTCGTGCTGTTCTGGCATGGTTATTTTATAGATCGTCGTGGTACTTAAAATCCAATATTCACCCTCTAAAACCAGTGATTATTGAATTAAGGGTTTTCCTGCAAAAAATCTTAAACTGCTTATGCCGTAATATTGAACACCGGGCTGGATCTTTAATTAATGCTTGGACTATGGCTATCAAAATTTATTGCACCTATTGAGCATCATGCGGCGGTTCCGAAGCATTAAAGTTTTCGGGCCAAAAGCAATAATCTGACAAAAATTGAAAACAGCTTTAATTCATGATCGCCATAATTAAACGAGAAAAGTTTCCGAGCAAGGAACCGCCGCATGATGCTCAATAGGTTGCAGGCAATATTTGCATCCAAAATCAAGTATTTTAATTCAATCAAACGAGAACCTCTTTATCTATGAGCGAAGCCTACATCATAGACGGCATCAGAACGCCCATCGGCAATCTGCGCGGAGCCCTCTCTCCTATTCGAGCGGATGATCTGGCCGCACTGACCATTAGGGAAATTATCAACCGAAATCCCGAGATTGAGCCGGAAGCCATTGAAGATGTATTGTTTGGCTGTGCCAACCAGGCAGGCGAAGATAACCGCAATGTGGCTCGCATGGCCGCTCTTTTGGCCGGTTTGCCTCACACGGTTCCCGGAAAAACGATTAACCGACTTTGCGCTTCCGGTATGAGTACCGCCGTTCAAGCATATAAATCCATAAAAGTTGATGAGGGAGATCTTTTCATCACCGGCGGCATGGAACATATGACGCGCGGTCCCCTCGTATTGCCCAAAGGCGAAAAACCCTACTCGGGAAGTACCGAAATTCATGATACTACATTTGGCTGGCGCTTTGTAAATCCGGTGCTCGACGAACAGTATGGGAGTGAAAGTATGGGTGAAACGGCTGAAAATATAGCCGAGGAGTACCAAATTAACCGTGAGGATCAGGATAAATTCGCGTATTGGTCCCAGGAAAAAGCAACCAAAGCCCGGGACAACGGTCGATTGGCCAAAGAGATCGTGCCGGTCGAAATACCGCGGCGGAAAAAGGACCCCTGGTTATTTGAAGATGATGAGTTTATCCGACCCGACACTACGCTGGAGGTGCTATCTAAACTTCCTCCCGTTTTTGCCGAAAATGGGACGGTAACGGCTGGCAGCGCTTCGGGGCTTAACGACGGATCCTGCGCCATGCTTATCGCCAGCGAGAAGGCCGTCGACCAATACGAATTACAACCCCGTGCCCGAATCGTCGGTTCAGCCGTAGTCGGCGTCGAGCCCCGTATCATGGGCATCGGACCTGTGGGCGCAACCGAGAAAGTACTCGACCGAACCGGGCTGCAGCTAACAGACATCGATATCATAGAACTGAATGAAGCCTTCGCTGCACAGAGCCTGGCAGTACTGCGGGAACTGGGACTGGAGGACCAGGACGAGCGAGTCAATCCGAACGGAAGCGCCATCGCCCTGGGTCACCCGCTGGGCATGTCAGGCGCCCGCCTGCTGACCACCGCTGCCATCGAACTGGAAGAACAAGACAAAGAACTGGCCCTGTGCACCCTTTGCGTAGGCGTCGGCCAAGGCATGGCCGTAATCCTCGAACGAGCCTAATCCCAAAAATAACTGTGAACCAATCAAAACGAACCGCAAAGTCAAAAAACAAAGAAAGCCTCAAGCCTCGAGCTTCGAGCTTCCAGCTTTCAACCAAAGGCCAACAAAACCAACTGCTACTACCAACAACAGTACCAGCAAAAAACCATTAAACAATTTCCCATGCCGATTTACGAATTTGACGGATATAAGCCGGTTATAAAGCAAAGTGCGTATATTCATCCCGAGGCCACCGTAACCGGCAATGTTATCATAGGTGAGAACGCCTACATCGGACCCGGTGCTCGTTTGCGGGGAGATTGGGGAAAAATTATTATCGGAAACGGCTGCAATGTCCAGGAGAATTGTACCATCCATATGTTTCCCGGGATGACCGTCACGCTGGAAGATGGAGCCCACATGGGACACGGAGCCGTCGTACACGGATCCCATATC
Source organism: uncultured Balneolaceae bacterium (assembly GCA_913057825.1). Taxonomy (GTDB): domain Bacteria; phylum Bacteroidota; class Rhodothermia; order Balneolales; family Balneolaceae; genus CAJXOW01. Next base: position 4,530 of record CAJXOW010000052.1, read on the forward strand.
GGTAAAAACTGCCTGATCGGCATGAATGCCGTGGTTATGGATCGAGTGCACATCGGGGCTGACTCCATTGTGGGAGCCTTGACCTTTATCCGCGAAGGAACGGATATTCCGGAACGCAAGGTAGTAACGGGAAATCCGGGGAAAATCGTTAAGGACGTCACCGACGAAATGCTGGAATGGAAATCAAAAGGCACCGAAATCTATCAAAACCTGCCGGATCAACTGCGAAAAACCCTAAAACCGTGCGATCCGCTCCGCGAAGAACCTGCAAATCGAGCCGATCAAAAAAAACATTACAAAACCTGGAACGAATGGAAAAGTGATTAATAGATTGAGGGACAAGCATACATCGTTTCATCAATATTTGCGTACTGTAAATATACTCTTAAAATCAATATGTATGTACTGATTAAATAAATGAATACGAACAAAGATTATCGGAGTAGTTAAAAGCCGGACGGCAGTTCCGAAGTATTAAGTTTTTCGGTTAAAAGAGAAAACATCTAAGTCACCCACATAAGTCTCATTAAAACTCTGTAACTATTAAACCCATATCAGAACGAGAAAAACTTTCGAACGAGGAATTGCCGTCCGGCTTTTAACTACTCCGATGGGCAACTAACCAAATAACCAACTATGGACGTTACCAGCTATGTAGAAGGATCTTGGGTAAAACCGTCAGGAGATGGACAATCGCTGCGAAGTGCCGTTACCAATGAAGAAGTGGCGCGTTTGTATGAATCGGACCTCGACTACCGGTCGATTACTCAATACGCACGACAAAAAGGAGGTCCGGCTCTCAGGGAGAAATCGATACACGACCGGGCGCTTATGGTAAAAGAGATTGCCAAACACCTGATGAGTCAAAAAGATAAATTCTATGAATGGTCTTCCCATACCGGCGCGACCAAGTCCGACTCCTGGATCGACATCGAAGGCGGTATCAGCACGTTATTTGTTTCCTCCAGCAAAGCCCGACGTCAAATGCCGGACTTGCCTTTTCACGTGGATGGCAAGATGGAACAATTGTCTCGGGAAGGTACGTTTGTCGGCCAACATATCCATGTCCCCCGTGAAGGAGTCGCCGTGCATATCAATTCTTTCAATTTCCCTTGTTGGGGGATGCTTGAGAAACTCGGTCCCACGTTGATAGCCGGAATGCCCGCTATCATCAAGCCCTCCCCCACAGGCTCGTACCTCTCCAAGCGTATGGTCGAGGAGATCCTGTCAACCGACCTGCTCCCCGAAGGTGCATTGCAGTTTATCGCCGCCGATATCCCCGGGGATCTGCTCGACCACCTTGTCGGGCAGGATGTCGTCGCTTTTACCGGCTCCCGCGAGACGGGTGTTAAACTGCAATCCCATCCCAACATCATCGAACAGTCGGTCCGGTTTAACCTGGAGGTCGATTCCCTAAATGCCTCCATCCTGGGACCGGATGTGTCGCCCGGCATGGAGGAGTTTGATCTGTTTGTGCAGGAAGTTCTCAATGAAATTACGATAAAAGCGGGTCAGCGTTGTACCGCTATCCGTCGAGCCCTGGTACCTGAACAACACATGGATGCCGTCGTCGATCGACTCAAGAAAAAATTATCGAACGTAACCCTGGGACATCCATCCGATGACGAGGTCAACATGGGGACGCTCGCCAGTTCCGAACAGTTCCAGCGTTTTAATGAACACCTCGAATCACTCGCCGACCATACCCAGCGCATTTATGCTGGAAACGATATCACCAACAAATTTGACCCGTCGACATCCCAAAACGGCATCCCGACTTGCCCGCCCATTCTTTTGTACACCCCCGATCCCAAAGAATCCGACAAACCGCATGACATTGAAGCATTCGGCCCGGTAAGCACGCTCATGCCCTATAATTCCACCGACGATGCCATCACCATCGCCAATAAATCCCGGGGAAGCCTGGTCGGATCAATCTTTACGGCCGATGACCAGGTTGCCGAAGAACTGACCCGCGGGTTGGCTCCCTACCATGGCCGGATTATGATCGTGAACCGGGATTGTGCCGACGAACAAACCGGTCACGGATCTCCCCTGCCGCATCTGACCCACGGCGGACCCGGTCGCGCGGGTGGTGGAGAGGAAATGGGCGGCATACGGGGAATTTTACATTACATGCAGCGAGTGGCACTGCAAGGTTCGCCCACCACGTTGACGCAAATCTGCAAAACCTATATGTATGGGAGCGAAACGCGGGAGACGAAATCCCACCCGTTTAAAAAACATTTTGAGGAGCTGGAAGTGGGCGATCACCTGAAAACCCACCGGCGAACGGTAACCGAAGCCGATATCGTGAATTTCGGCTGCATCAGCGGCGATCATTTTTATGCGCATTTTGACGATCTGGCTGCCCGTGATTCAATATTTGAAGAACGCGTGGCCCATGGATATTTTATCCTCTCCGCCTCGGCGGGCATGTTCGTCGATCCCGCACCGGGACCCGTATTGGCAAATTATGGACTGGATAATCTTCGTTTTGTTGAACCGGTTAAAATCGGGGATACCATTCAGGCGCATCTTACCGTCAAAAGTAAGCACCGCAAGGAAACCAAGGAATCCGATGAAATACCGAAAGGCATAGTGAAATGGAATGTGGAAGTCACCAACCAGGAGAACGAATCGGTGGCTCTGTATGATATTTTGACATTGGTCCGCCGTAAAGAATCCTGGAAATATGATGCGGATTGATTCAGGGTCGGGAGGATGATTATTTGCAGGATTTTGAACTGAGTTGCCGGCTATCTGATTTGGCAAGGTCCTCCCCCTTTCCCCCTCCGAAGGGGGAATGTAAGGCGACCGAGGTGAAAAAACGTCCCCTTTCGGAGGGGGAAAGGAGGACCAACATGGGGAAAAATAAGCAAAGCAAATACATAATTCATCCTGACAGCAAACGTCTCAATTTCCCACAAACTATTAACCTTAATTAAACCAACTAACTCCATGAGCGAAGGAGCAATCGAAACGCGTCTTGAAAATGGCGTTGCAGCCATTACTTTCAGTCATCCCAAAGGCAACGCCCTACCCCGCCAACAACTCACACGTCTGACTGAAACCATCGATGAATACGGTCATAATGATGACACCCGTGTGATCCTGCTACAGAGTTCCGGGGATGGCGCATTTTGTGCCGGTGCCTATTTCGGTGACTTGCTGGCGGTCGAAAATAAAGAGGAGGGGAAGCATTTTTTCATGGGATTTGCCAACCTGATTAACACCATGCGGACTATCCCAAAATTAATAGTTACCCGAGTTCACGGCAGAACCGTGGGCGGCGGGGTAGGTCTGGTTGCTGCATCCGATTATGCTATAGCCACCGAAGCTGCCTCCGTTCGCCTCAGCGAGCTCCAGCTGGGAATTGGACCGTTTGTAGTGGGACCCGCCATACGAAGAAAAATGGGCGTTCAGGGACTGACGGCTTTATCGCTGGACGCAGCCAGTTGGAAATCTGCCCATTGGGCCTACAACAAGGAGTTGTATACCGAATTGATGGAATCAGACGATGACCTGGTTAAACGAACCAACAAACTTGCTAATCAGCTCGCCCGGTACAATCCCTTAGCCATGAAAGAAATAAAACGGGCATTCTGGGACGACGCTACCCACTGGGACAATCTGCTCGAAATCAGGGCTGATATCAGCGGACGCTTGCTTATGACAGAATACGCCCAGGATAAATTATCCGACATAAAGAAAAGCTAGCCCGAATTTCACTTCGTGGGTGACGCTTCGCTCTGAGCTCACAAGAAAAATTTTTGATTTATCATATTACTTTAATGTCGGATGTTATCTTCATCAATTAAATGTAATATTTGAAACAGGTTGGACTACTCGATGGGAAATTCCAGTTCATATACCACTCCACCATCATTGTATATGGAAAGGTCACCCGCTAATTGCTTGGTCAACGTTTTTATCAAGGTCATCCCCAGGGTTTCAGCCTCATCCGGGTCGAATTCCTCGGGAAGTCCTATACCGTCGTCACTGATCAACAATTTCAAGTGACCATTCAGTTTATCCAGTTTTACATAAACCTCTCCCTCTTGCCGATCCGTAAAAGCATGTTTAAAGGCGTTAACCATTACCTCGTTGATGAATAAAGAAACCGGAATCGCCTGGTTCACATTAAGAGAAACGGGAACGATATCCATATCAAGGCCTATGTCCTTCTCGCTCTCCTCAAAAGATTCCTTGATCGTGTTGATTAAATCTTCCAGATAGGTATCGTAATCAATAAAAGCCAGGGTATCGGTTTGATACAGTTTTTCATGAATCAGGGCGATCGATTGTATTCGAAGCACGCTGTTCTGCAGCAGATTGCGGACGGTCTCGTTTTCTGTATTGTGAAGTTGCATCTGGAGCAGACTGCTAATCACCGCCAGATTATTTTTTACCCGGTGGTGGATCTCAGCCAATAGCACCTTCTTCTCTTCAAGCGATTTCTCGATCTTTTCCTCGGCTTTCTTCCGTTCCGTAATGTCACTGATCAGACAGACATATCCCCCCTGGTGTTGAGGCTCATTCAACGGCGAAGCTGCAAAACTCACCTGTACTTGTTCTCGATCCTGCCTGGTAAGCCGGGTCTCGATATATTCCGGCGTATCGGGCGATGCACTCTGAATCTGCTCCTCTATCCGCGATTGCTCATCCTCTTCAAAAAGTGTTAACAGTTTCTTTTCGACCAGCGCCGTTTCACTATATCCCGTTAAGTCGATTAATGCCCGGTTCACCTTCAATATTTTATAGGATGGATCCACCACGATAAGCGCATCGGACAGGGACTCAATGATATTATTGAAATAATTCCGTGAGACCGTGGTTCTATCCAGGTTTTCCACCATCTGGTTAAACGTACTGGCCAGTGTTCCGATTTCATCTTCCGAATTGATTCCAATACGTTCATCAAGCTTACCTTCACCTATCCGCTGGGCCGATTCGGTAAGTTTATTCAGGGGATCAGATATCTGACGATATATTGCATATCCCAGCCCCATCGCACTAACAAATGCCAGCAAACTGACAAACAAAATAGTCTGTACAGCAAAACTCAATTGTTCTTCCAGTTGAGCCGTCTCTTTATCAACCCGTAAATGAGCGCGACTGCGAATTTTATCCACCAGCGGCATCAACGTAGTTTTGAAAAAAGGCTCAAGTGTCACGGTTAACAGCTGCTGTCCATCGCGGGTCCCGTTATCCGACAACTTAAACAATTCCAGCAACAGCGATTCATAGATTCTGAACTTCTCCTGAAATGATTGAAGCTGTCCCACCATCGTTTCTTTATACAGCGTATCCTTTCCGGCCACTTGCAACGTATCGCTGCTTTGCTGGATCTGACGGGCCATGCTCAAGCTCTTATCCATGAACTTTTTAAACTGATCCAGCTGATCTTGGACCTGTTTTTCAGCCTGTCGAGCCGCAAAACGAATCTTTTTTCTTTTCTCACCAGATGTATCCTGGGTCTTGGATAGACGTCTCTTTTCGTCCAGATACTCACGGCTATACATCAGGCTTTTGTGCAGAGACATCGACATCTCGCCGGTATACTCCATCAGGTAAATGGATCGGCTGTTTACGCGGATCAACCGATCCCGGATATTACGATTCAGAGAGTGAGAGACATACCCTACAACCGCAACAAGCACGGCCGAAAACAAGAATCCCAGTAAAAGCTTATATCGTAATTTCATAGTCGATTATCAAGTAGCTGCCAAACCCTTTCCGACAAACCTCTGCAAGCCCTGGAAAGGATGTCTTAATCAAAACTGAGAATTATAGATTATAACTAGGGAGACCTATAACTTATTTTAAAATTCCAATACCTCTTTAAATACGGATTGTATACGATCTTTGGTAGGCATTACCGAATTCATCAACTTGGGATTAAAAGGAACAGGAATGTCCGGCATAGCCACGCGCCGAATGGGAGCATCCAGAAGTTTAAATCCTTCATGAGCCAAGGTAGCACTGATTTCCGAACCAAACCCGGCTGTCATCGCATCTTCATGAACGATAACACATCTGTTCGTTTTTTCCAACGATTGTAAAACAGTTTCTCGATCCCAGGGCATCAGTGATCTTAAATCTATTAGATCGATCTCCATTCCGCCCTCTTCAGCGGCTTTTCGACAGCGTTCGACCATCGCCCCCCACGCAACGACCGTTAAATCGCTACCTTCTTCCACCAGCTCGGCTTCCCCCAACGGAACCACGTAATCATCTCCCGGATACGGACAACGTGCGTGTTTGGCATCTAACAAGTTGCGATGTTCAAAAAATATCGTGGGATTGTTACTCCGCATCGCCGATCGCAACAGTCCAGCCGCGTCAGCCGCATTCGATGGAAATACCAGCTGCCACCCCACCGCATGCAGAAAATCAACTTCATTACACAAACTGTGCCATGGATCCCCCACCTTTGCAAAACCGCCGGGCATTCTCAGTACCATCGGCGCCGCAAACCTGTTTGCCGTCCGCCACCGCACCGTCCCGCAATTGTGGATCTGCTCGGTGGCCGGATCTGCATACTTCCGAAACTGAATTTCGGCGACCGGCATCAATCCGGCATACGCCAGTCCCGCAGCACGACCGACAATTCCCTCCTCCGACAAACTCGTATCGAAAACCCGTTCTTCACCGAATTTTCGTTGCAAACCCTGTGTAACCGCATGCACCCCTCCTTTTCGACCGACATCTTCACCGAAAACCAGGACCTTGTCATTTATTTCCAACTCATATTCGAGGGTGCGCCGCTCCGCTTCAACAATGTTCACTCGTTGTCCATCCCGCTCCGGCTCTAAAACAACGTCCGGGAATGCAACGCCTTCTGCATACAAACCGCCTTGCTGCTGAATCTCAGGGTTGCCTTCCTTATCGTATTCAGTAAATACATGCTTCTTGGTCTCCTCCGGATCCGGTTCGGAACGCGAACGGGCCGCTTCCACCGCCTCGTCCAGTTCTTCCTGAACCTCCTTCTTCAACGCTTTCCATCGGGCTTCCTCCCACCCGTTTTCCACAAGGTGGGACTTCAAACGGGCCACCGGATCCCGCTCCCACTCTTGTTCGATCATTTCCTTGCTTTTATAAGCTTGATTATCGTGAATGGCATGACCGCACAAACGCGGCACCTGCATTCGAATTAATGCAGGACTTCGTTTTTCGCGGACACGCGTTACGGCCTCCGACATCTTCCCGGCTACCTCCTTCGGATCTGTTCCGTCTCCATCATAAATTCTCAAATTCTTGTATGAATACAGGTTTTTGGCAATGTTGCCGCCGGGCGTCTGTAACTCGGCCGGCACCGACAAGCCATACCGGTTATCCTCAATATAGAATAGATAGGGCAAATCGAGGGTCGACACAATGTTGAGCGCAGACCAAAATCCGTTCGTTGCTACCGATCCGTCGCCTCCCAGCACCACCGATATTGCCCGGTCCAGACCGGCATCGTCTGTTACCTTCGACCGATACCACAGCGCTTGCGCCCAACCCGCTGCAGGTGTGTACTGCGAGCCTACATCTCCCGCCATGGGCAGCACCGTAGGTCCGTCACTGCCGGGCATATTGCAGACCACTCCTATGTCACGCCCATTACTGTATCCCCCTGATTTAGCCATCGGCGCCGCCAGCGCGTCAGCAAGCGGCAAACCGAGGGTTATGAGCATCGGACGAGATCGGTAGTAGGCACTCACCGCATCCCATGGATCGGTCAAAAGACTGCCCAGCACGGCCTGACCCAACTCGTGTCCCTTGGCCGAAAATTGATACATCGTCTCATTATTGGGCACCAACTTTTCCTCTTCCACTTCATCCATCAATCGCGATCTCAATACATTACGCGCTACCAGCTCCCAGTCGATATCACTATGCGACATATGCTTCAATGTTATGAGTTATCGTTTGCCCCCCTTCGCTCGCGCTCGGGAATTAGGGATTTAAGATTTAAAATTTAAAATTATGGATGAGCTATGCCGGTAATAATGCTACTTTACAGATGAAACATTGTGTTCAACAGTATAACCAAAACTTCTTACCAAAGCGGGTGCCTGCAACTACCAATATGACAACCTCTTTCCGCCCGTAATCTTAAATCTTAAATTTTAAATCCCTAATTCCCGAGCGTCAGCGAGGGGTAAAAACTTTATCCAACGCCTTTTCAAAATGGTCCATATCCTCTTTTGTGCCCACCGTCACCCTTATACAAGCCGGCAAGCCAAAGCCCGCAAGCGGACGCACGATGACCCCCTCTTTCATCATGTCGCGGGTGAGCGATTCAGCCGTATCCTGTGATTCCATCTGCAACATGACCGAATTGGCGTGAGATGGAGCATAATCAATGTTTTTACGATCCAGGATTTCGTACATACGCTGGCGAGCCGACTTGGTTTTTTCAATGGTTTTTCCCAGGAAGACCTCATCTTCAAGAGCCGCAAGAGCAGCTTTCTGGGCCGGCATCGAGGGTTCAAACACCAGTTTGGTTTTATACATGTAATCTATCAGGGTTGACTCACCCATCGCATAACCTATCCGAAAACCGGCCAATCCGTATGCTTTTGAAAAGGTTCGTATCGTAATCACATTATCCAGCCGATAATCCATAGAATCCGGATAATCCTCCAACTCACGCGCAAACTCGTAATACGCTTCATCAATAACCACAAACGTTTGTTCGGGCAGATGATCGATTAACCACTCAAACTCGTCAACCGTAATGTAGGTACCGGTCGGATTGTTGGGATTGGCAATATACACCATCTTCGTCTGATCATCCATCGCCTCTATCAATCCTTCGACGTCAAACCGGTAATCATCGGTTAAAGGCACGCGTTTGACTTCGATCCCGCGAATACGGGCCTGAACAAAAAAGCCCACAAACGTCCCCTGGGCTGTTACGGCATCTTCCTCATCCAGGAAAAACGTTTTTGCGATGATCGAAAGCAAGCTTTCCGATCCGTGTCCCAGTACAATGTTATCCAACGAAAGATCATAAATATCAGCCAATTTCCGCCGCAGCTTGCGGGCTCCGGCATCCGGGTAGTTGTTGCCCGACGTCCACTGGTTTTTCAATGCTTCCTCAACTTTCGGTGAATGTCCCCACCGGTTTTCATTGGATCCCAATTTTGTGATGCGTGAGGGATTATATTGCTCGCGGATCTCATCAATGCTTTTTCCCGGTTTATAGGCTTGCAACTCCTCGATATACGGCGGCACCAACGAATGAGCGCTCTTCGTGGTCATGGCATTTTGATCACTTGAATAGGAATTTGTTTTATGAAATATGGTCAAAATCCTACATATAAGAAAGCCGACGGCTTCAGGGTTCTGTTGTATCCGTATTCTATTATCCCTATCATATCAACAACTTAATGAATCGAAAATGATAAAATCCTTTTATCAATTTCATGGGCAAACACATTTTGATTACCGGCGCCAGCAGGGGGATGGGACACGACGGTGCGTTATACCTGGCTGACCAAAATCACCTTGTTAGTGCGGTCGCACGTTCACGAAAACCGCTATCCCGGCTGGAAAATCAACATGAAAACATTGCGGCCTATCCGACCGACTTGACCGATTCCGGCGACCTGGATCGACTCGTGCAAAACCTCGAAAACGACCAACCCTCCATCGATGCGATTATCAACGGGGCCGGAGCATTGGTAAACAAACCTTTTACAGAGTTGACCTCAAGCGACTGGGATTTGATGCTGGATACCAATCTTCGTGCACCCGTCGATCTCATCCAAAAGACTCTTCATTTGATGTCCGACGACGGACACATTGTCAACATCAGCAGTATGGCGGGGTACCAGGGAAGTGCAAAATTTCCCGGTTTAACGGCTTATTCGGTGGCAAAAGGGGGATTAAGTATTCTCACCGAATGCCTGGCCGGAGAACTTGCCGATCAAGATATCTCTTGTAACGCTCTATGCCTGGGAATGGTGCAAACAGAAATGCTGGAAGACGCCTTTCCCGGGATCGATGCACCCGTTTCCTCCGAGCAGATGGGACAATATATCGGTGATTTCGCCCTCAACGGACATACGTTCTACAATGGTCAGGTCCTGCCGGTCGCCCGTGAGGATCCGGAATAGCATACTGAAATCAACTACACACGCTTGTTTTTAACAGATAATACTGATTACCGTAAAAAATCGAACCCAAAACGCTCTCAACATGTCGACCAAGCAAAATAAAGTCGCCCTTTCCTGTATTCTGATGCTGGTTTTGTTTTCCGGTCTTTTTCATTCACAAGGGAAGGCTCAAAAACTGAAAACGATGGCTTCCAACACCTTTAACGGCGCCATGACCGGGGGAATTCTTGGAGGAGGAACGATGGCCCTGCAAAACTCTGATCACTGGGGTCCGGTACGTTTCGGGGTAGGTCTTGGCACGCTTGGCGGACTTGCCATCGGGGCTCACGATGTGGCTCAGACCAGTGAAGGACAAACATACCTTATCGATGGTACCTTTAACAACGGGCATGCCACCACCGTTATCATATTATTGGATACTATTTATGGAGGTGCCACCGGCGCGTTGGTCGGAACCGCTGTTCAACTGATGTTGGATGAACCCATTGTAGAGGGTATTCAATATGGGGCCGGTGCCGGCGTGTGGGGAGGATTCCTCTTCGGGATGATGGATGCATTTTATCTCTCCAATACCCGCACCCAGATGGCATCCTCGCTGCCACAACCTTCCCTGAAAGGTTCTTCCGATTGGCTCGCATTGCAAAAGGAGCAAACCCAAATCCGTTTTCTGCGTCCCCAGCTCTACTCCTTTAAAAAGATAACCGACCAGTCCATTAAACAGAAAGCGGGCCTCAGTCTCTCCATGTTCGAAGTTTCCGTCCGTTTATAAAGCATCCCCCTTGAAACCTGTTAACCAGGGGTGAAAAAGGTCCCCCTTCGGAGGGGGACTCTATTTTTTCTTTGTGCGCTCCTGTTGCATTATTCGTCCGACGCTTCCTCCTGTGGGGGTTCCAGGCTGGCGCCTTCATGGGGTTCTGATTCCGCCAGGTTTTTCAATAACGCACGTACCGTATTAACGTGACCGGAGATAGAGGGATGCACCCCGTCACTCAAGTAATTCCATGCATCTGGCTCATCCCCCTCGTCCGCCATACGCTGACCCAGCGGATCCACGATATAACCAACCTTGCTGGTCAGCACCTCTCGGACATTGGCCAGATCATCTTCAAAAATGTCATAGTGAAAAAGCCGCATTTTCTGCATCATTTCCGTTATAACGGGAGGCGGAGTTAACCAGATAACCGGGTTGTCGGTCAATTCCTTCACATTTTGTTCTATGGCGTTCGTATTCTCCCAGAAGTCGGCCAGCGACACCAGGGTTCGGTCGGGGGCTACATGAAGCCGCTGCATATCAAACGTACCGAGTGCTACGATGACCCAGTCCGGGTCATGATCTATCACATCACGATTCAAGCGTTGCAGGGCTTCTGAACTTGTATCATACGACACGCCCGAATTGACAAATGTAAAATTGGCTTCCGGGACCGTGATATTGAGCGTATGCTCCAGGATCGTAAACCATCCTTGCAGATCGTCCGTGATAGAGTCTCCAAACGCTACAATAGTATCATCATTCTCAAAAGGAAGCTGATCGATCCAGCCGGTTACTTCTTGATCTTCCAACAGTTCTTCGGCTGCTTTTCGGGCATTATTACGATAGGTATCCCGCAGTTTTTGAAATTCATCCACTTCCAACCCGACCAGGTTGGCAAGAGCCTGGTTATTTTCAATGCCGGGCAGCAGGGGAAATCGTTTTTCAAGATTCAGAAATTGAAGTAAGTATTTTTCAAGTACCTCTTTTTCATCTGCAGTAGCTTTATGCTCAGAATTGGACATAAGTCCTGTTAATTAATTGAAAGTTGCCAGGTTTGTCGTTCAGCAGTTGTTTGTCTAATAACTCTTACTAATGTACAGAACCGACATTTATTATGTAAAGGGCATCAACATGCATAGAATTATGAATTTTGAATTTTGAATTACGTTGGTGACTAGCGAGCATTCATGATTTTCAGCGTCACCAGTCTTATTGAAACTAACCTTATTAAGGAACCAACCCTATTAAAGTCGGTGCAGGTAATTGCTATCATTACCTATCCATACCCCTAATTCAAAATTCAAAATTTCTACCCTTCATCGGCAAGTAATGTATTTACAAGCTTCGGAACCCCCACCGCTGCTTTTTCCGGGTAGCGAATCCACTCATCGTCCAATGGGGGAATAGAAGGATCCACCACATACTTTGCCGTATCCTGTTTGGCGTAATCCACGAGTCCCGCCGCGGGATAGATCTGCAATGAAGTTCCCACGACAACCAGAATATCGGAATTTTGTATGCTATCCATGGCATTTTCCAAATAGTGAACCCCTTCACCAAACCAGACCACATACGGACGAAGTTGGGCGCCATCCTCGGCTTTATCTCCCAGGTTAATATCTTTATAACCGATATGTTGAATTAATTCGGGATCTTTTACGCTTCGGGCTTTGGTTATATCTCCATGCAAGTGCCACACTTCTGAAGATCCGGCTTGCTCATGCAGATCGTCTATATTCTGGGTGACGATTACCACATCAAAAGTAGATTCCAGTTTTGCCAGGGCCCGATGGGCCTCATTGGGATCAGCCTCGGCCACTTGGCGGCGTCTAGCATTATAAAACTCGAGTACTCGTTCCGGATTATCATTCCAGGCTTGTGGGGTCGCCAGTTTTCGAACGTCATATCCCTCCCACAAGCCACCTTCTCCTCTGAAAGTAGACAGTCCGCTGTCGGCACTTATACCGGCGCCGGACAGTACCGTAACGCAATGTTTATCAGATCTAGTCATAAAATGAAATAGTCAATCGATTTCAGTTACAGGTACGATAAGCGATTAAAGGAATATTAGAGCCCTTTGAAAAACCGGGCGGCGGTTCCTCGTTCGAAAGTTTTTCTCTTTTTTCAGTTCGTTTAAATATCTGCAGACCATGATAAATGCCTGTCAACTACAACATATTTTTCATCTATTTACCGAAAAACTTAATACTTCGGAACCGCCGCCCGGTTTTTCAAAGGGCTCTTTTATTGGCAATTCATAAATAATTGTCCGTTACTCTGACACATCTATTACCGCCTTCAACCCAGAAAATTTTTATGCATCAGAACTGTCGGCCGATTATTATACATAAGTCTAAAAAATACTATATATCAAACCTCACTGCATTTTCCAAAAATATAGTATTTTTCACGGATCTAACACGAAAGAATTATTTTAAGATTAGCAGATTAACTTATTATATTATCTACAGCAAAAATTGCTTTCAGCAGATGTTGAAAAACTCAGCAGCTGATCTGATACTTGCTGATACGAAAAGAAGCCTCATCAGTTATGAGTACCACATATTCATCCTTGATCACCGGTACGGGCAGTTACATTCCTGAACGCAGAATCCCCAATGAGTCGTTTTTAGACCATGATTTTTATGATGCCCGGGGAGAAACCTATGACAAAAACAACGAAGAGATTATTCAGAAGTTTAAAGAAATTACCGGCATCGAGGAAAGGCGCTATGTGACGGATGATTTAATGACTTCGGATATTGCCGCTATTGCGGCCGAGAGAGCGCTTGAATCGGCCGGAGTTGACAAAGAAAGTCTTGATTATATCCTGGTCGCCCACAATTTTGGAGATGTTCGCTCTGATAATCGTCAGACCGACATGCTTCCCAGCCTGGCCACCCGTGTTAAGTACAAACTTAAAATTGAAAATGAAAAAACCATTCCCTACGACCTCCCCTTCGGATGCCCCGGCTGGCTGGAAGGAATAAAACAAGCGCATTATTATCTCCAGTCGGGTGATGCCAAGCGGGCCCTGGTTATTGGAGCCGAAACCCTATCGCGAATTATTGATCCCCATGACCGCGACAGCATGATCTATTCGGACGGTGCCGGGGCTACGTTGTTGGAACGACGGGAAACCGACCATAAAACCGGTATCCTATCCCATGCGACCCGAAACGACACCTTGAACCAGGCTTATCTGCTAAGGATGGAGGGATCCTTTCATCCGGATAAAAACGGCAAGCAATTGTATCTGAAAATGAACGGACGGAAACTTTATGAGTATGCCCTGTCACATGTGCCGTCGGTGGTTAGGGACAGTATTGATCAGGCTGGGTTAGAAATCGATGATATTTCAAAAATTCTTATTCATCAGGCCAACGAAAAAATGGACGAGGCCATTGTGAAACGGGTCTTTCGTCTTTATGGTCGCCGGGAGATCCCCGACAAGATTATGCCGATGACCATCTCATGGCTTGGAAACAGTTCTGTAGCAACCATTCCCACCCTGCTGGACTTGTTATTAAATAACAAGCTTGAAGAGCATTCACCGGACGACCTGGAACATCTCGTATTTGCCTCTGTTGGAGCCGGGATGAACATCAACTCAATGGTTTATCAAATGCCTTCGTTCAAGCAGTGATGTATCTTCGAATAAAACCGGAGCAAACATCACGCTGAATCCCCGAACAAAGTTTCCCACTCTACTCGGAATAAGTCGCGAATGTGGCCGGGTGGATAATGGAGAAAACAAAAAACGCCTCGAACAAGTAATCCATGCATAAATGGTTAAATCCATGTAACTTGCAATCATTGAGAATCAAATAAAAACTATTTACATTACTACATAGTTAATCAATAATCATTAAATTTGAATATTATGAGCTATCATTTCACCAAATCGATAGATACGACGTTTGATCAAGCCATTGAACAGGTTACGGCGGCTTTGAAAGAAGAGGGTTTCGGCGTTCTCACTGAAATTGACGTGAAGGAAACGTTCAAGAAAAAGCTGGATGTTGACTACCCGCGATATAAAATCCTGGGAGCTTGCAATCCAAACTTTGCCTACCAGGCCTTGCAAAAGGAAAACAAAATCGGGACCATGTTGCCCTGTAATGTTGTTGTACAGGAAAAAGACGACGGTGCCATTGAGGTATCAGCCGTTGATCCCCTGGCTTCCATGCAGGCAGCTGATAACGAAGAACTGGAAGAAATAGCTGGACAGGTCCAACAACGGCTTAAAAAAATTATTGAGTCCTTGTAACTCCTGCTCTCGCCCGGCAATATATCTATCCCGGAATTCTGATATCTATCCCTTGCCGGGTACATCCTTGCCGTTGTTTGCTTTATACAGCGGCAAGGATATTCATTCTGGGGTTCAAACCAGTACCCTCTAGTTACATTGCCCTCCTTATTATCCAATTAAATAATTTGAAGCTTTTATTTGTCCCCTTATTAAGACCTTTTTATCTTATTAGCAATTTCAGAAATACTAAAAACCATTTTTAGAACCATTAAACCTGTTGGACATTATTTATGAATTCTGTAACCCCTGAAAAAGCCGTATCCGTCATAAAGTCTGGAGATCGCGTCTTTATACACAGTGTGGCAGCTGCACCGCAACAACTTATCCATGCCATGACGGACCGTGCCCCCGAATTGCGAGACGTTGAAATTGTTCACTTGCACACGGAAGGCGAGGCTCCTTACACAGATCCCAAATATAAAGATACGTTTCAAACCAATGCTCTTTTTGTTGGAGCGAACGTTCGCGACTCTGTTGAACGAGGCGAGGCAGACTACATTCCCGTCTTTTTAAGTGAAGTTCCACATCTTTTCAATGACGAGATATTACCTCTAGACGTGGCCCTGATCCAGGTTTCCCCGCCCGATCGACATGGATTCTGCTCGCTGGGCGTTTCGGTGGATGCTTCCCGTGCCGCGGTAAACAACGCCGACCATGTGATCGCCCAGATAAACCCCAATATGCCCCGAACGCATGGAGACGGAATAATTCATATCAGTGATATAAATTTTGCCGTTGAAGTGGACGATGAAATCCACCAGCTGGAACCTCCTGAATTGGGAGATATCGAAAAAAATATTGGCCGACATTGTGCCAATCTTATAGACAATGGAGCAACGCTTCAGATGGGAATTGGCGCCATCCCGGACGCGGTCCTGGCTTCTCTGGACAACCACAAGGATCTCGGCATCCACACGGAGATGTTCTCCGAAGGGGTCATCGACCTGTTGGAAAAAGGCATCATCAACAACGCGAACAAAAACATCCACCCGGGCAAAGTTGTAGGCAGTTTTGTCATGGGCACGGAGCGGTTGTACGATTTTATAGACGATAACCCGCAGGTTGCCATGCTCGATGTGGCGTATGTAAACGACACGGCCGTAATACGCCGTAATCCGAAAGTTACCGCCATCAACAGTGCTGTGGAAGTTGATTTAACCGGTCAGGTTTGCGCCGACTCTATCGGTACTTATCAATACTCGGGGGTCGGCGGACAAATGGATTTTATCCGCGGAGCCTCTCTGTCTGAGGGAGGAAAACCGGTAATAGCCCTTCCCAGTGTCACCCGAAAAGGTCAGTCACGCATCGTGTCGTATCTCAAGAAAGGAGCCGGAGTTGTAACAACGCGTGCCCACGTTCACTATGTCGTCACCGAATACGGAGTAGCCAATCTTTACGGTAAGAACCTGCGCCAAAGAGCGCGGGCGCTCATCAACATTGCCCATCCCGATCATCGGGAAGAGCTCGAGCGTGAAGCCTATGAACGCTTTAATGTGCTCTAGTTGAATCACCCGCACCTTGCCCCTTCAAGGTGCGGCCATTCGTTTTTTGAACCGGTCAATGACTTGCTTTATTAAGTAAAATCAATCATATTCAGACCTCTGTAAATTCGACTTGCTAATTCTTTAAATCTCTTTTCATCGAAGTTAACTCTTATGCCGCTTACAGAACCACTCACATCCAGAGAAAAGGCCTATACATATGGCAGCTCTGAATATGATTCACTGCTGAAGGAGCTATTGTCCGACAAGAGCTCTCAAACCCTCCTGAGTTTTATTGGGCCCTACATGCCGGACAAGAATTCCGCCGTGAAATCCATTATCCAACAAACGGGTCTTGAAGTCCAGACATATTCCTTCAAGGACATTGTGAACAAGGACAACAACATCACCCGGCAGAACATCGACCAGGCATTTGAGGGAGTGGATCCCGAAAAAAATTTACTATTCTTCACGAATGGTGCCAATCTATGCGGCAACTATATGGGGAACACCTTTTCCAAGGTCAAGTACGCCACTCCTGAAGAGCGACATTTCCTGAACAAAGTGGAAGAATTCAAGGGAATAATCATCGTGACGATTCGATCGGACGATGCCGCGGATGAAACTATCAAGCGAAAGTCAACCGCCATCATCAACTTTCCACTACCCTCCTCAGGTTTAAAACGATTCGGTTGGCTCCTGCGCAACTACACGTTTCACGGCTTCAAACTGCCGGATGAACGGACGGAAATCACCTGATTATATTGTTCACTGGCAGCCCGATAACCTATTGGAATTCGCCGATAAACTTGACCCACGCGTGAAACCACCTGAAAAGCCCTTACCTACCGACTGCTGCGGTTCCGGTTGTGAACGATGTGTATACGATATATATGTTGAACACCTCAAAAAATACCGGGCCTGGAAAGCATCCCGCAAACAACCAGACAAAAAAGACTGATTACCGACTGCCCTATAAAGTTACCTTGTTTTCATCTTTGGGATCCAGATCGTAGAGGGAAGAAACCGTAGCCTGAATAGTTTTATACCACTCATTCCCGAATTTGTCGTTGATTTCGTAGAAATCGCCAAAGTCGTGTTTTCGTTTTTTAAACACCCATTCCTGCTTTTTGGATTTGTAGACCGGGTCGAGATGCAGCAACTCATGATAAACCAGCATCTCACGGGTTTTACTGTCCAGCATATCCCACATCTCTCCTGAAATTTCGATCAAGTAATCGTTACCCGAATAATATTTAACTTCGCGGGTAGCCTTTATACATTTTGCCGCACGTTTTTTCGTGAGATTCGGATATACCAGAAAATATCCGATTTCCGCCGGACCAAAATCCAGATTCTCTCGCTCAATAACCTGTTCAGCAATCTCTTCAACTTCGGGAGATTCCATTAACTGTTTTTCATTCTGTTTGATCGTATCACCTGGTTTAATAAAATCGTTCTGGTTCATAGCTTATGAATGATTTCTTCAATTTCGATTTTCTGGGAATTTGTCAACCCGACAAAGTAGGGGTTTGAATAGATTATTTCAGCCTTAATTTCCAAATTTAAACACACGCACTCGAAACTACGACAGCTTAAAGCATGAATCTTCCGTTATTATAAAGAAATTCGTTATTTTAGTCGGCTTTCTAATCATATCTTTCAAACAATTTGTTATCTAAAACCTCTTTATGCCTGTAACACTCGGAGAAAAAGCACAGTTAGTGTACAATGTCGCAAACTTGAAAGAGTCGATTGCTTTTTACCAGCGCCTGGGTTTCGAACTGCTTGATACGCCGAACCGAAATAAGGATTGGGCATTGTTGTCGGACCAGGCCCTATTTCTTCTGCTAAATGAGCAAGAAGATTCCTTTACCGGACTGAGTTATATGTCGGCCGACATGCCGCAACGGGTAGCTGCCCTGGAGCAAGAAGGGATCCAGTTCGATCAGTCCCAGTCGTCCGAAGAAGGATTGATTCAGGCTACATTTTTTGATCCCAACAGAATCGGAATCAGCCTCGTTCGATTTAATCCGACGGGCATGCCCGATCTGGACCTCAACCGGGAAACAGCGTGCGGTGTTTTCGGTGAATTTTTCGTACCGACCGACGACTACGAGGGTTCGGTAGATTTTTGGAAGAC
>CAJXOW010000053.1 GCA_913057825.1 uncultured Balneolaceae bacterium
GTAAGGCATTGTCGGATGTTAAAGTGTAAAGCACTTTAACGCGCAGTTTGCCGGGATACCCCTCTTCCATATGGTCGGAGGTGTAGCTCAGGCGCAGGTTTTGGTCGTCCAGTTGTTCGGCGGTCCATACACGGTCATTGAATCCGACATCACCTCCGTGCAGATGATTGGGGCCATTGTTGGTGGCAAGGGTATATTCGGTACCATCAAGCGTGAACCGTCCTTCGTCGATTCGGTTACCGTAGCGGCCTATGAGAGCTCCAAAATATTGTTCCGGATTATTTAAATAATCGGACAGACTGTCATAGCCTAGCACGATATTTCCGAATTGGCCATTTTTATCAGGGATCTTCAAGCTGACAATACGTCCGCCGTAATTAGTAATGGCAGCTTTCACACCATTTTTATTGGAAAGGATATAAAGATCAGTTTGTTTCCCATTAACGGTTTGTTGAAACGCCTCTTTTTTGATGTCAATCTGAGCTTCTTCCTGCTCCAAATTGTCCGACTGCGTCTTCTTTTGGCACATCGTCAGCATGGAAGCAGCTAGCAACAGTACAAGCGCCTGGCTTAATCTTTTCATTTTTTCTCAAATTTTTGTGGTTAACGAATAGCTACAGTTATGTAGTAATAAATTATAACTGAAATTTTCAGTAATTGAAATGAGAAAATTATTTAGAAGACTCCTTAAAAGTAATTAGGAAGGCTGTGGTGAAGGTCGATAGCTGCTAAACCGTTCATGTGGAACCTCAAATATTCACAGTATTGCATTAAAATCCATCTGCAAACTGTTTATAATCCGGAGCGGTAAATACAATTACATGAATGATTTCATACCCATTACCACGAAGGGTGTGTCGAACTCTCATGCCGGAGGACTTCCATTTGTTTTCAAATCCAATGGCACCGGTAGCCAGTTTTTCTCCTTCGGATAGATTAGGGTCACTGGCTAGTTTTTTATTGATAGGAATACGGGCATTGGATTTATGGGGATCGCCGTACTTGCGGGATAAATTTCGGCTGATCTGCTTATAGTCGAATATGTACTGATTTTGATCATGATAGGACTGCTTTAAAATGATTGCAGCCCGTTTTAATTTATTATTGAAAAAGCCGTACTTCTTTATCACCGTATGCTCTTGCCACTTATCCCGAAATACGAGTTGTTGGGGTTTCTGACTGACCAACTGCTCCTCCTGTTGCCTGATCTGAACTTTTTTGGTGTTCCAGGCATAGTTAATACTCTGGGCGGATGTACTTACAACAAATCCAAAGGATATGAGCAGCAGACTAATCGATTTCATAATACCCCATGCTTTAAATTGACCGCTGCGGTCGAAAGAAATTGATCTTATAACTAAGTTTGTGCCATCAACTAACGCACAGCGGATTAACACTATCATTTACTTCAATTATATGACGAGTCAGTCTTGCCAGGGTTACACTATTCCGGTAAATGGATATTATTCGTTCGATTAGCGAATAGTTAAATGCCGAATGGAATATCAAAAGCGATAAAGGGATGCCGTCCGAGTTATTTATATCGAAGGGGAGGGTCAGTTAAACTGGAGGATCAAAGCTGGAAGTCGGATATACGGAAACTATTTTACCCTACTCAACTTTTGAAGTTTTGATAACTCCATTAGGGACTTTGAGGGAGATAACAAGCGTTATGCTTTCTGAGCGACGACCAGTGAAAAGCCCGGTTGCTTCAACTTTTTTTGATCAAACTTTGTAAAACCGGCGTCTCTGAACCAGTCCTTGATGCGGTTGTAGGAATAGGACTTGCCACCGCTGAACAGAAAAAGGTTAAATCCAGCAAGGGCAGCAATCCCGCGGGCAAACTTGCTACCCTGTACCCCACCTACCTGATCCAGGATGGCCACCGTTCCATTTGCTGTGGTAGCCCGTGACAATTTTTGGAACAGTTCCCGGTTACCTTCCGGATCGATACCGTGAATGATGTTACCAAGAAAAGCAAAATCATGCCCTTCCGGGAGTTCCTCCTGTTCAAAATCCCGTTCAATCAGCTTAATGCGATCTGCGACATCCGGGTTTTCATCAAGTGTTGTTTGCGCTTCTTCGAGTCCGATGGGCCAGTCCAGGATTGTGCCTTCGAGTTTTGGGTACTTGCGACAGAATTTGAGGGTATATAATCCATGACTACCTCCTACATCCAGCATTTTTTCTGCATCGTCGGGAATGTCGATCTTGCCGACGACTTCATCGACTGTTGTAGAGGCAAGCCAGCGCATGGTCGTCTGATAACTGCGCCCTATTTTACCCGATTTGACCACGTCCCAACCGCAGATACCCTCTTCGGGAGCTTCCCTGATGGCATGGGCAACGTTTTCATATTCCTGCATTTGCGACTTGAAGAAGGGAGCCATATCCTTTAACAAGTCGATAGGCAGCGAGCGTTGCGCCGCTTTGCTGAGCTCATATCGGCCGTTTTCCGATTTGATATAACCGAGCGGTTCCATAACTTTAACCAGGTTTTCAATGCCTTCTTCCGAGCAGTTGGTTTCTTCAGCCAGTTCTTCGATGGAGCAGCTTTTACCGTCAAGTGCTTCAAAAAATCCGGTCTCCATGGCTGCAATCATGGACCAGAATTTGAAGGCTGGAATAGCAACATCCATTAACGGCCCTGGTATCGATCCCCTGTTCACTAGATATCGCTCAATAATATTTGGTTGTAGTGGCATGGCAAAATAAGATTTAGGTTCGACCCGGAAAGTCTCACCGACTCCTGGTAATTTTCATTACAATTTATGTGCGTACTGCAGGGAAAGGAGCGTTGATTACAACCACCTGTAAACCCCCATATATGTTTGCTTACAACCATCTTCAACATCCCGAACAAACACTTCTTTATTTAACAAATATAGTATTTTTGATTTTAAATTTAAAGTTGTCGGGTTTGTTAGTAAAATATAATTACCTCCATATTGGAATGCCGTTAACTTTGAGCAAGAAGTATATTATTAAAATGTAGTTTTTAAATAAGGGAGTAAGCCGGGTGCCTTGAGAAGCTGAGGTCGAAAAATGATTTTGGATGTAGGAAATTTAACAATATCATATATCTTTGTGTTACAGGGGATAATTACAAAAGGGGAGGAAATATGAAATGTCCGAATTGTAGTAAGAAACCGGTGGGTCTTTTTCCGGGATTTCGACTCAAAAGGGTTGGAGTACGTAAAGCCATCCGGGGGTATTTTAAATGTCGGCACTGTGGGACGCTTTTAAAGCAGGTGGTTGAATCAGGGATTGCCCAATACCAGAAAACATACTGGTACGCGCAGGTTGGTTTTCTTTTTGTGATTCTACTGACCGCCTGGCTCTCGTTCTACTTGACCAATAACTATCCCGTTTTGGGCTTTTATCCCGTATATGGTTTTTTGGCTTTTGGAGTGCTGTTGGTGGGATATATAGACTCCTTTGTCAAGCCCAGGTACTGGATCATTGAAGAAGTAGATCATATAAAAGAAAAGGAATCGGCCCAGGGATTTACCAAAAGGGGATGGAGTGCCTTTATTTTTTACACGGTTACAGTGATTGCTTTGGCCGTGGGATTACCTGAGATATTTGAAGGCTTTCATTTTTCAAAATGGACTGTTTTGGCGATTATATTGGTATATTGCACAGCTGCTATTGCCGGAGGGGTGTATATAGTAGCAACCTTTTCAGGTTCAGCATCTGAATAATCTACCCTCCGTCAAACGCGAGTGTCAATCCTCCGTCATCCCAAATGAGCAAGATTTGGGTTATGTTTTCCTCTGGTCGGTTCCATACACGATAGATTCGGGCTCTTTTGCTGCGGACTAAACGTTTGAGCTGACTGAGGTTGCCGGACTCATAGTATTTGGGAATCGAATCTTCATTTTTGTCTTCCTTTCCAAATCGGTCGGTCAACTCTGCATATGTTTTTTTAAAGGTGGTATCTTCCCCGTTTTGATCGGCAAAAACGAACCTCTTTTGTTCAGTATAAATTAGAATAGCATCAAAATTGCCCGTATTCTCACGACTCAAATAAATATCCCGCTTATAATGTTTAAATAGCGTTTCCCCGGCAAGCTCATAATTCGAAACATTGTAGCCGTTGAAGGTGAGCTGCCCGGCTGCCGGCAGAGCTATTACGCTAATCATAAGTGAAAAAAGAAGGCGTTTCATGAAATGTGAGTGATTGACTTTTTGTTAGCCCTCGCTCTAAATATAGTTTGAATTATTAGTAAAGTAAACGCAGAAGGTTTCTCGCAGAATAATATTTTGAGGTATAGTGGGGGTAACTATGGTTGGCAAATTTTTAGTCTAAAGGTCAATACGGGAATTGGTTGAAACAAACCAACCAATAAAAGTGCCCCATATCAGACAATTAAAAAAAAGCGGTTTAACGATTCCCGGAAAGGTAAAACCATAAAATAGCGGGGTGCCGGTATAAATAGCGACAGCCGTCCAAACCCAGAGGGAGGGAAGCAACCCGAAAAGCAAACCTTTCAAAGGTTCAGGTTCCGGGATAATGCGAAAAATCACACCCCAGATACCCCCGCTTATTGCAAATAACAGGCTTGCAAGGTTATGATCCATAAAGGTTAAGGTATCGACAAAGGTGATATGGTAAACTTTGATAAAACCTGGATCTCCAGCTAATCCCATCAGTTTCATGCCGTACATGATTATTATCAGGATAAAAGCCCCGAGGAATCCCCCCTTAAAGTATGTTGTGAGCGGCTCTTTCACTAAGTTTTTGTTTCAACGGTTACTTTTTTTCTTTTTCCGGGTTATTCCCAGGTAGATCGCTGATAAAGCAATCACTGCCCCGGTTACATCGTAAATAGATGTTGGACGTCCAAAAAATAGAATATCCCAGATAAATGCCAGTGAGGGCTGGAGTAACAGGATGAGTCCGCCGGTAGATGCATCGATCTTGCTGAGACCGCTCGAGATAGAGACCCATCCCAGAACCTGGCAAAATATCCCCAGTCCCAAAAGCGCTCCCCAGGTTTGAAGGTCGGGGATCGCGAACGAGGAATGTCCGAAAAAGGCACCATAACTGCCCATCAGCAAAGCGGATGAAAGACTGATCCATCCCATGTTGGCGGTCACCGGTAATCGCGTTTTGTTGAGTTGCGACTGTCGTAGAAATAGTATGTAAATACCATAGCTTACGGCGGCTATCAGGGCTAAGCCGACTCCCAGTTTGTAAGCATCGTCGGCTTGTTCCCATTCGATTCCCACGAGCAGAAAAAGTCCGACAAGAGCAACTGGAATGGCGACCCACAGTCGTATGGAGGGACGTTCGCCGTACCAGAAGATCCCGGCCAGTCCCAGGACAAATACCTGAAAATTGGCTATAATCGTGGCGAGACCGGGACCGATGTGGAAAATGCTGGCATGCCAAACGACCAGGTCGAGCGAGATGAAAAAGGCGCAAATGCCCACAAATTGAAGAGGTTGTATCCCTTGCCAGAGGGGACGACCGCGGAACCAGGCCAAGCCCACTAATATGAGACCGCCGATTAACATCCGGTAAAAGGCGGAAATCGTGGGACCTACATTCGCCCATACGACAAAAACGGCTGAAAAACTGATAAAGAAGGCTCCGAGCGCCACCAGGCCAATTCCCTTAAGTCTTTCGTCTGGCATTAAATTGTTATTTGAAAATTAATAGACTAATGGCAGGTAAAAGTAACAAAATAATTGGCGTAGATGTTACTTGGCTTTGGGCTTCCATTTTTAAATTCCCAAACGCCCCATAAGTGCGGG
The DNA here is from genome assembly GCA_913057825.1 of uncultured Balneolaceae bacterium. Classification (GTDB taxonomy): domain Bacteria; phylum Bacteroidota; class Rhodothermia; order Balneolales; family Balneolaceae; genus CAJXOW01. The sequence continues at coordinate 5,764 of CAJXOW010000053.1, forward strand.
TTGAATGGAGAAGGGGAATGTCGGTTAATTGACGCATTGGAGCAAGGAGTCTTAATTCTTCTTAATAATGTTGTTTACAGGTGTGATTTGGAGTACCTTGATTTGATACCAACTTATGATACTTCAATAAGTAAGGGGATTGGATCGTACCGGCCGGAAAATTGAGGGTGGCAGTAATCGATTGTAGGGCCAACCACTATTTTCATCTGACCATTGATCGACTAACAGGGATCAATGGATTGCGCAGACAACTTTCAATTAATGGAGATATCGATGAGATTCTTAAGTCTACTTCTGATAATAGGACTATGTACATTTGTGGGAACTGCCCAGGCCCAGGAAAGTGAAGAGAGCAGCAGCGTGATGGCAGTCAGTTGGTATAAGTGTCAACTGAATAAATTGGGGGAAGTGAATGATCTGGTTACCGAATATAATGAACCGGTCCTCAATAGGTTAGTCGATGAGAAGAAACTTATGGGGTGGGGATCGATGAATCATCGCTGGGGAGATGAGTGGAGCTTTATGTTATATTACGAAGCTAAAGACATGGAATCACTTGATAATGCGATGGATGAATTTATGCAGGAAATGTCAAAAATGGACAAAAGTGCAGAAGAAAGGTTTTTTTCGCTCTGTACTGAGCACAAGGATAATATATATACAACCGTTCATGGTTATTACGGGAGTGACGAGTAAAAGCTGCTGATTTAAAGCGTATCGAATAAGGAGCGTAAAGCGGCCCGGTTGAATGAAAACCATTTCAGCTGGGCTTTTTTATTTATATAACTGAATAATTAAAAATAAATAATTGATGATTAACTGTTTGATTATAGCAAAAGATCATATAAATTAGCAGCTATTTATTTCATCAGTGGCTTATGAAGGGCGGCGGTCTTTTTGGATTGATTATACGGGCGGGCAAGGCATCTTGCAATCGGACTTATCCTTCCAGAACATCGATATGGTTTTTGACGGCAGCTTCATGAATACTCTGTAGAAACAGGCGATTGACCGATGCAGTAATCGTATTTACTATGCCAGCGGGGGGGAGTGGGAATCAAGACTGCGGATGCCGACGGCACGAACATTGCGTATTTCTACGCGCAACAAGACCAGGAGCTGCCCCAGTCGATCGCCATTAATCAAGAGGACGGAGGAATATATTTCAGCTCGTGAATTTGGATGTGAATAATGATACATTGAGGACGAAATGAGATTCAGAAGTTTGGCGGACGTTCCGGTTCGATACGAAAAAAAGTCCGACTGACTCCTGGGACTTTTAATAATATTCATTATTCACATTAACGCTATAAGGAGAGAGGCATCATACGATTCATATGGTTGAAGTGAAAGAGATGAAAACAGGCAAGGAGATTGAAGATTTCATCAGGTTTAAATTCAACTTGATGCATGACTATCCTTACTGGGTGCCCCCGCTTATTCGGGAACAGAAAGAATTGTTTGACCCCCGTAAAAACCCGGCGTATCAACAAGCTGATGCCTGGCTGTTTATGGCTTATCGGGACGGACGTCCGGTGGGCCGAATTGCGGTCATTATTAACAGGCTCGAGGTTGAAGATCAAAAAAAATCAAAAATTCGGTTTGGATGGTTTGATGTGGTGGATGACGTGCAGGTGGCACGAAAACTTTTGCAGAAAGTGAGTAAAATAGGCCGGGAAAACGGATTGAGCTACATGGAAGGTCCCGTGGGATTCACGAATATGGATAAGGCGGGTATGCTGATTAAAGGTTTTGAAGAGTTGGGAACCATGATTACATGGTATAATCCATCCTATTATCCTGAGATCATGAATCAGCTGGAATTTAAGAAGGAAAAAGAGTGGGTGGAGTATAAAATTAAAATACCAACGGGAGGTCCGTCGGAAAAGGTTGAGAAGTTTGCCCGTCTGGTCCTGGAACGTCATGAGCTGCATGTAGTAAACTTTGATGATAAACGGCAGATTATGGAACGGGCAGACGAAATGTTTGAATTGATCAATCATACGTACAGCGGATTAAGTACCTTTACGCCTATTAAAGCAGAGCAAGTAGATTATTATAAATCCAAATATTTTCGTTACCTGCATCCAGACTTTATCAGTTGCGTGGCCGACAAAGATGACAAACTGGTTGCATTTGCCATAACGATGCCTTCCTTTGCAAGAGCTCTCCAGAAAGCAAGGGGGCGGCTTTTTCCCCTGGGTTGGTTTCATCTGATGAAAGCTCGCTATTTCAACGATCGAGCCGCATTTTATCTGATTGGCATTCGCCCGGAATACCAGAACAAAGGGATTACCGCTACTATTTTTAAAGAAATGAATGAGTTGTTCAATCGCCGGGGCATCACTGAAGTCGAAACGAATCCGGAGCTCGAGGAAAATAAAGCTGTGCAGGCCCTCTGGAACCGCTACGAGCACGAGCAACACAAGCGAAGGTGTACCTATCGCAAAGAATTGTAATTTTCAGACTCCCGGGAACTTTTCGTTGTATCGACAAAGAAATTTCAAATGAAGTATTAACATTTTGTAATTAATATAGAAAGGTATTAATATGCAGTAATACACAGATGGTTTTACTTATTGCCACCCTAGATATAAAGAAATGAAAGCAACAACCAAGAAGGTCCCTTCTCTGACCGAAGACCTGGTAATAACTCGTGAATTCAACGTTCCCAGAGAATCCCTATGGGAAGCGTGGACCAACCCAAAAGTATTTATGAAATGGTGGGGTCCCAAAGACTTTACATGTCCCCACTGCGAAATCGATCTTCGTCCCGGGGGCGAATATCACAATGCCATGCGTTCGCGCGAAGGGATGAATTATTGGACTACCGGCGTTTATAAGGAAGTTGTACCTTTTGAAAAAATTGTCTTTACCGACAGTTTTGCCGACGACCTCGGTCATGTGGTGCCGGCTTCCTATTACGGAATGAGCGAAACGTTCCCGCTGGCTTTGCTCATTACGGTGAGTTTTGAAGAAATCGACGGCCGAACCAAAATGACGCTGCGTCATTCTGGATTACCGCCGGGAGAAGTACAAGATATGAGCTGGACCGGTTGGAACGAGTCGTTCGATAAACTGGCAGAAATTTTATGACAGGTTATAAAAAGGAAATGAAGAGATTTGTGCCGAAGTCATTGATAGTGGTAGAGGATTGGGCGATGAATTCAACATCGATTCGCCGCAGTTTTTAGGTTTACTATTGTTAATACACTCAAAAAACAACTGGGTGCCGAAATTCAAATCGATTCGGATCATTCCGGAACCGCCTTAAGTATCTATTTTGCCAGAGAACAACCCAGGGGGACGGCCAGTAATTTGTTAAGTAACCGGATGAAGCTGGACCAAAAATTATTAAAAAGCCCGGACCACTTGAGGTCCGGGCTCATTGCCCAAGAACTGGCCCCACACATGAATTATGCTGCAGCCTTGAGCTTATTTTACCAATTTAAATATTAACTAGTCAACTATCAAATGGTTAAAGGGGGTTGGTTTTCATGGGTGCCATATTCACAAGATGATTGAATTATCGGTATTTCATTCCTCCTATAATTTTCTATCTTTCTTTTTGAAATATAAATGCTAACAGATCCGTGGTGGCCCGGTGGAAAGGAGGGGCCTCGGTGCTGAAAATTCAATTATAAATTGATACACCGCGTACAATGCAGACGACAAGAAGAGGTTATTGATCGGTTGGTCACCTTGCTAGAGGAAGAGCCCGCCGGCTCCTCCTGGCTTGTCCCCCGTCATATTATCGTTCCCAGTATGGATTTTGGCAACTGGCTGCAGGTTCGATTGGCCAACCTCGGCAGTCAACGGGTATTCGCCAATAATCGATTTTACCAGCCTGCCGAATTTATTGATCACTGGTCGTCCGAAATTACGGGAATGAGCGGCGATGCTGAGTGGAATAAAAAGAATATGCACTGGGCCCTGTACCGTCTTCTGCCGAAATTACTGGAGGAGGAAAGAATCGAGGGATTGCCGGAAGTCGAATCGAATACGGGCCGGGATGAACTTAAATGGTTCCGATTGGCGGGTCACCTGGCCGATACCTACGATAAATATATGGTTTTCCGTCCCGATTGGTTATGGGCGTGGCGACATAAAAGCGGAGAAGAACAAAGCCGGGAACTCCCGAATGACTTTGCCTGGCAGGCCGAACTGTGGCGTGCGCTGTGTAAAGAATATCCAAAATTTATCGATCGTGCCTATCGCAGCATTAATGCCATGAATCGTATGAAACGGGGAGAAGAATGCAAGGATCTTCCATTACGGGTTTTGATGGTCCAGATGCCCTCCCTGCCTTTACAGTCGGCTCGTTGGTTCGAAGCCCTGGGAACGGTCGGCGAACTTTCCCTCCTGGTCCTGGAGTGGAATCCGATTCCTGGTATTGAGCAGAGTAATCCAAGCGACAAGCAATCTGACCATGCGCATTCATCAGCTCACGGCCATCAACGGCTGTCCCACCACTGGAGTAAACAGCGACGAGAATTTTTTGGAATACTCGAGGGGTGGAAGACCGAAACGATGGATCAAGCCGGTGAGCAAAAGTTCGTTCGGAACGCTCCCGAGACCAATCTGCAGCGACTGCAGCAAATGGTGACGGACCCTGTAAATACCTCCTCCGATACCGAACTTGATAACTCTGAATCACCATCCACCGTCCAAATCCACGCCGCTCATGGTCCCCTCCGCGAAGTGGAGGCGCTGTATGAGCAACTGCTGCATTGCTTCGAGACAGATGAAAAACTGCGTCCCGACGATATTTTAATGGTTTCGCCCGACATGGAGACTTACGCTCCGCATATCAATGCTGTATTCGGGGAGCCCGGCGACGATGACAAGCATATCCCGTTTCACCGTTTTAATATGCAGCAACAGGGACGGTATCAACTGACGGAGTTGTTGATAGATTTTCTGAAAGCGGCTCGGGGGCGCTTTAAAGTTACGGAGATTCTGGACCTCCTGGCCCATCCGGCTGTACGCTCTTCGATGGGGCTCGACCTTACCGACCTTGAACAGATCGAACAATGGCTGTTGGATCTTAAAGTACGATGGGGATACGATGCCGATCACCGTAGAGAGGTGCTGGAAAAATCGCGACCGTCGTCTGCCGGAAATCAAAAGTTGTTGAGTGAGCAAAATAGCTGGCAACATGCTATGGATCGACTGTGGCTGGGCCTGTCAACGCGGACCGAAGATCGTCAATTTATCGGGCATCGCCTGCCGTATAAAGGAGTGGAAGGGTCTGACGACAGTCGACGGTTGGGAGCGGTTCAGCGATTGATTCATCAACTCTGGGAGTTGCACCGATTGATGCGCGAATCCCGTCCGCTAGCTGAATGGAGAAGACAGCTGGTCTCGCTGGTACGTGACTGGTTCACTGTAGAACGCGATCGCGAACCGGATCGACAGTGGCTCATGGAGCAGTTGACGTCGATCGACGAGTTTGAAAGACTGCTTGAAACCGATTCCTCACTCTTCATTAATGCCGATATTCTCCTGGATATGCTGGAAGAGCATATCCTCACACAGCGTCATCCTGTAACGAGGATGGCCGGAAGGGCGGTCGTATCACCGATGGTGCCGAATCGCTCGATACCGTTTAAAATTATTGCACTGGTCGGACTCAACCAGGATAATTTTCCGGGGGGCGATCCGGCGAATCCTTTCGATGCAACCCTGGCAAATCCGCGGGAAGGGGATCGGTCGCGGCGCAAGGAAGACCGACAACTCATGTTGGATTACTTGTTGTCGGCTCGTGAGCGACTGCTAATTACCTATACCGGTAAAGATCAACGAAATGACGAAGCTCTTCCTCCGTCTCCTATGGTGACGGAGTTACTTGATATGTTAACCTACGGTGATGGACAAACGGAGAAAGAACAGTGGATTACCCGCCATCCCCTTCATGGATTTGAAGCGAGACCTCCACAAATTGATTCTTATCTCGAGTCGCGGGTTCATCAAAGTAAACAGGCTTTCGGAGAGCTGCGCCAGCATGAAAACCAACTTGATGACCTCGTCGGCCTGGATGAGGAAATTCCGGAAACCTACCGAACTGAACAAGGCCCGGTTTCAATTTCGGTGGAAGAACTTGAGCGGTTTTACCGGCACCCCATTAAACATTATTGTGAGCAGCGGTTGGGGGTGCGCTTGCGGGAGGAAGAACAGGTGGATACTGATGAAGAACCTTTCAGACTCGGCGGACTCAGTCGGTACCAGCTGTATGCGGAAGTCTTGTCTAACATGGTAAAGGATCCTCAATGGCAGCCCGATTCCCGCACTTACCGGGAGGAGGGAATGTTGCCGCACGGCGTGATGGGACAGGCTGCCTGGCGAAAGGTACAGCAGGAGCTGGAAGAACAGCGGGATGTTATTCTGGGGGATCTCGATGGGGAGGCGATCGAAGAGCCGGTGAAGAACGAAATAGAGTTCACCATTGATGGCATTGTTGTGCAGCTCCAGGGTGAAAGCGGTCTTATAGCTGGTGAAAAGCAGCTCGCATTTAAAACCGGGGGAAGTCACAAGGCGAAAGATCGCCTGCGAGCCTGGATCAGGCACCTGTTCTGCAATGCGGCCGGTCGCTCGTCTGAAACGATGTTGTGGGGCAGCCCACCCGGATCCGGCAAGTCGTTTAAAAAACAGGAGACGTTTAAAAAGTTGTCATCAGATAAAGCCCTGTCGCATTTAAAGACCTTGATCCGCGGACAATTGATCGGGTCAACTCAACCGCTGGCCTATTTGCCGCAAAGCAGTTTTTCCTGGGCGGAAACCAATTTTAATGAAGAATTTGCCGATCAAGAGAAGGTCCGTGAAGAAGCGCTCCGGCAAGCAGCGAGTACCTATCATGATGATAGTGAGTATTACGAACATAAAAATGAAAGCAGTGACGAGTATTACCAATATTTCTTTCATGGGGTCAATCCCTACAAGGGGATGTCGAAAGATCAACCCGGTTCATCGGAACAAGTTCAGAAGTTAACGGATACGGCTAAACGTATCTGGACGTCTTATTGGGAGGGCCGTTCATGAATAGCACTACTGCGAATCCATTTAAACTTTTTGGGGATCAGACGCCGTTGAGCGGGCGGTGTCTGATCGAGGCCAGTGCGGGTACGGGCAAAACCTATAATTTGTCGGGGTTATTTGTCCGACTGGTTGCCGAAAATAAGTTTGAGTGTGCCGAGGATCCTTCCCGAATCGTAGTCGTAACTTATACCCGGGCGGCGACTAAGGAGTTGCGTGAACGGATAACGGAGCGACTGCGCGGTGCACGTGATATATTGGATCCTCTAAAGGATCGGGGGGCTGGGAAGGATAACTTTCTTGAGGAGTTTAAAAAGCATTATCGGAAGGATGGTGATGCACTAGCACACTTAAACCAGGCTGTGGGTCATATCGATGAACTGTCAGTTTTTACGATTCACGGTTTTGCCCACCGGCTGCTTATGGAATTCGGACCGTACGCCAACATCGATTATACCGGTGAGATCGTGACCGATGCGCGGGAGTTTACGTCCGAGTTGATCTATGATTACTGGCGAGACCTGCTAAGCAGATCGGAGGAGGATTTGACGAGTTATGCGCTCCTCCAGACTCTGCAGGATCACTCCAGTACGCCGGAGGAATTTATTAAAGCGTATTCCGGTTTGATGACCGACAATGCGATCAGGTATGACCGGTGCCTCTCGTTCGAGGAACTACGCAAAACGATTGAAAAAGCGGATAAAGCATTCAGTGAGTTAAAGGCAGATTTCGATCAAGAGACTATCGGTGAGTTTAAACAACTATTCTATCGCAACGAACCGGATAATCTAAACCTCTACGTCAATCCGTTCAAACCGGAAAAGTGGGATACTTATGAGTCCGCGTTAAACGATATATATCGAGCCCCTAATGTGGTGGATCCGGGGTGGTCGACCTGGAAGTCGCTCGAATACCTCGGCACAGATGCGATCCATGATAAAATCAAAAAGGCCGGAACCTTCGAAGATCTCCCGCTTTCGAATAGCACCCACCGGGTAATGCAGTGTATTGCCGACATTCGGGATCATTTATCGCCTTTTTGGGAAGAGACCGGATATATATTGCAGGGCGTTCTGCGGGATCTGAATGAAGCCTATTATGACCAGTTAAACGAACGGGACGAATACTCTTATGACGACCTGCTGTATATGGCTGATCAGATGATGGGACATCAAAAGGTCAACAAGATGGTCCGAGAAAGATACCCGATTAGCCTGATCGACGAATTCCAGGATACGGATCCCCTGCAGTGGTCGCTCTTCGATCAGCTCTATCCTTCTTCAGAATCGGATAATACCTATTTGTGCCTGATTGGTGATCCCAAACAGTCGATATATCGGTTCCGCGGGGCCGATGTTCAGGCATATCTACGGGCGCGGGCGTCGATTAAAAAGGAAAATCACTTCACCCTCCAGACAAACTGGCGGTCCGATGAACCGGTATTGGAATCGCTGAATCATTTGTGGGGAAAACATGACAATCCTTTTCACGACCCGGGTATTGAATACCGGAAAGTACATTTCCCTCCCGAAAAAGATCCCGATGAACCAAAAATTAAAGATCAACCGGCCCTGGAGTGGATCGTGGATGATAGGGAGTCAGCCGATCTCAACAAGCACCAGGCCAGCGATCGGGCAGCAACCATTGCGGCTCAGCACATAGTGAAGACGCTCGAAAAAACGGGTCCGTCGAACTCGTCCGTAGGTCCGGGAGATATCGCCGTTTTGTGCGGTACCAATGATGAGGCGGCGCTGATGAAACAGAAGTTGTTTGAGCGGGGATACAACAGTGTTCAGCTTAGTCGGGACAACGTCTATGCCTCGAGCGAGGCCCGAGAGCTGCAACTGATTATGGAAGCTGCGGCAGAACCGTCTAATATTACACGCTTGCGAGCAGCTATGGGGACCCAGATGCTGGATGCTTGCGAACTGTTGGCCAAACTCAGCAACGAGGAAGAACCCGATGCCGAAGTGGAGCGCCAGTGGGAAGCATGGCTGGAGTCGGTGCACGAATGGCACCGGCGTTGGATCGAGGACGGGGTGGTGGCGATGCTGCGACAGATCCTCGAACAGGAAAAGTGCGTCGTTAATCTGCTGCGATATCATGACGGTGAGCGACGGGTGACCAATTTGCGTCACCTGGTTGAGTTGATACAGGAGTTTGCCCGCGAAAGGCCGGGAGAAATCCAGTATCAATTGCATGAATTGCAGCGGAGACGAAAGGAAGCCGGCGACCGATCAGTATCGGAAGAAGAGGAGTTGCGGCTGGAAAGCGATCGGGATTTGATCAATATCGTTACCGTTCACCGCAGTAAGGGACTTGAGTATCCCATGGTATATACCCCGTTTTTATGGAATGGAATAAGTGCATCCGGGTTGAGTAAACGTCGACCGTTTGTCTATCATGCGTCCGATCCCGCCTTTGAAGGACAGTTGCTGATCGATGTGGATGGTGACCAATATCCCGACAGCCGGTATCATTATTTCTGCGAGGAGTTCCAGGATAAACTTCGTACGGCCTATGTGGCCCTGACTCGCGCCGCACACCATAACGTAATCATACATGTTCCCTACAACAAAAACTACCGGGATAAAGGCAAGTCGGCCTATGCTCCTATCGACTACGTGCTCTTCGGTTCGCAGCGTTATAAACAAGCCCTGAAGAAAAAGTTCGGTCGACAGGTGAATGCGGAAGAAAAATGGATTAGCTATTCCGAGCTTATTGATACCATTGCTGAGCGGGCGGATGCAAGTCCGTCGATAACCTTAACTTGTTGGAAGGAAGATGAGAGCCCGCAGAAAACCGAAAAATCAGACGATGCGGAACAAGTACAACGACTGCTGGAACGGCGTTCTTTTGACGCCCACGAACAACTCCATCCCGCATGGATCCTTCAAAGCTACTCGGCCTTGCGTCGCGGAGCACATACCTCCGCCGATCTTACCCTGGAGATGTATGATGTACAAATGGATGATCCGGAAGATGCCATAGAGGAGAAGGCAGTACGGACAGATGAGCCTTCCATGTTCACCTTCCCGAAAGGCGCCCGGACGGGGCTTTGCTGGCATCATATCTATGAGGAGATTGATTTTGGAGCGGATGAAAGTTATGAATATGAAGAGAAAATACGTGGTCAGCTCGAATCGCACGGTTTCGATGCAGGGCGGTGGACTTCCACGCTGCTTGAGCATGTTCAAACCACCTTGCAGAAACCGCTGAACGAATCCGGCGATCTGCGGCTGGGCGAACTTGACGGTAGGAAAGTGAACAAGGAGATGGAGTTTTATTTTGGATACGATCAAGCCGATATCCGGGAACTGCAGCAGGTTATTCGTCCCTCGTCGCCCTTGCCTCCGACACAACCCCTGACCCCGGGGTTGATGAACGGCTTTATCGACCTGACTTTTCAGTACAACGGGAAAGTGTTTCTGCTCGATTACAAAAGTAATCATCTGGGGATGTCGTTCGACGACTACCGTCCCGAAGCCCTCCGCGAGTCGATTCTTGAGCATTACTACGACCTGCAGTATCACCTCTATGCGTTGGCGCTTCATCGCTACCTGCGACAGCGCATCGGCTCGGACTACGATTACGATACGCACTTTGGTGGCGCTTATTACCTTTATTTACGGGGGATACGGGAAGAGGGGTGGACCGGCGTGTTTTATGATCGGCCGGATCGAGGCGTCATTGAAGCATTGGACCAATACTTTAAGGGGGGGAGAACGTGATGGCTGACCTGTTTTCACAACCGGAGCCGGAAACCCGATCGGCGGGAGTCGAGGAGTTATTCCAGTTGCTTGAGCATTTGCTTGACGAGGGCGTGCTGTCGCTTGAGGATGTTGAATTTCCCCGGTGGTTATGGCAGCGAATGGAGGTAGAGCAACCGGAGGCATTGCTTGCGGCAGCGCACCTGACCAGTCAGACCCGGCAGGGACATGTCGGCACGCGCATACCGCTCGGTGATAGTCCGGTGTCACTATTTGGACATGAGAAGGAACTGAATGTGTCGGCCGGGCAGCGCAAGCAGCTCGACCGGTGGATCGAGCAGATGGAGGAGGCCCTCGGGCAGTCGTCGGTCGTGGGAACAGCAGAAAATACCAGCCGCCCGTTGATTTTAGACCGGGGATACTTGTACTACCAGCGGTTTTGGCGGTATGAGGTAGAGTTGGCAGAACAATTGATGCGGCTGGCGAGCGAGACGATGGACGGGTTTGCAGGGAAGGCGGTGGATGAGTGGATGGGAACGTTGCTGCCGGGGGAGGACGAAGGGATTCATTGGCAGCGGTTGACGCTCTGGATGGCCTTGCGCCGGAGGTTATTGGTATTGACCGGCGGACCCGGGACGGGCAAAACTTATACCCTGATTCGATTGGTGGCCTTGCAGTTGCTGGCCCGCACCGATGATGCCCCGGGGGTGAAGGGATGGAACGTGGCCCTGGCGGCGCCTACCGGTAAGGCGGCGGCGCGGATTAACGAGTCGATTGCCGGCAGCGTGGAAGAGTTGCGGGAAGAGCTTCCCGAAGAGGTGGTGAATCAGCTGCCCGTAGAGGCCCAGACGATTCACCGTCTGTTGGGGACCCGGCGGCATCGACCCGAATTTCGTCATAATAAAGAACACCCGTTGCCTCATGATGTAGTGGTTGTAGACGAAGCGTCGATGGTGGATATAGCCCTGATGACCAAGCTCGTTGAAGCCTTGAAACCCGGAGCTCAGCTAGTGTTAATCGGGGATAAAGATCAGCTGGCATCGGTGGAAGCTGGATCCGTATTGGGGGATATTTGTCAGCCGACACGCGATGAGGCCGGACAAAAGAATCGTACCGTAAATACATTTTCAAAACAATTTTATGAAGAATTGAAAGCTTCCAAGCTGGTGGATGTCGGAGAAGAAGTGGTACGGGAGGATGGATCACCGTTGATGGATTGTATCGTTGAGTTGACCTACAGTCGTCGTTTTAAAGATGCGCCTGATATTGGTAGATTAGCCGAATTAGTGAACAATAATCGGGCGAAAGAAGCCATTGAACATTTGGATTCATCCGAGCAGGTAAGACGTGAACTACCCCGGTATCTACGAGAGATCCGGGAACGATGTCAGCAGTGGAGTTATACATCTCAGACTTTCACAGCAGATCAGGCAGAAGCATTATTCCGAAGCTGGAATCAATTTCAGGTTTTGGCCGCTCATCGAAGGGGAAAGCGAAGTGCCACGGCAGTTAACCAGTTGCTGGAAAGCTGGATGCGTGGAAAAGGAAGGGGCCTTGCCGGGGGAGATGGATCAAATTGGTATGCGGGTCGACCCATCATGGTTACCGAGAATAATTATGAACTGGGATTATTTAACGGGGATATCGGGTTGACCGTCCGGGATGATTCCAAAAACGGTGCTCTGCGAGTTTTGTTTGAGAAAAGGGGGATTGCCGGATACCGTTCAGTGGCGCCGGCGCAATTGACCCGACACGAACCGGCGTGGGCGCTGACCGTTCACAAATCCCAGGGATCGGAATTCGACGATGTATTGCTGGTCATGCCCGAACAGCTTTCCCCTGTGCTGACCCGCGAGTTAATCTATACCGCCCTGACTCGTGCCAAACATACCTTTAACGTTTGGAGTGAACCCGACCTGCTAAAAAAAGCCATAGAGCAACGCATCCGGAGAACCAGTAATTTAAGCTCGAGGCTCGAAGCCGGTAGCTGGAAGGCTGGCAGTGACTTGCAGTAAGGTTTCAAGCCTGTATTATTATGGGAACTAATTGCCGAGGAGGTAATAAAGTGGTGCTTGCAAATCAAGTTTTCAGAAGTGATACAAGCTCGAATAGCCTCGAGCTTCCAATTCTAAAAAACCGCTCTGCGGATTTTTAGTTAAACTTCGTCCAGTCGAGGAAAACGGCGAATATGAACCAGGCGAGCACAAAAAGAACGAGCGCATCGATAGCTGTGATCTTTCCGTCTAGAACCCAATGAATATCAAAAAGTTGAACGCCGGTAGTTATGGTAATCAGGTGGGCAACACCAAGTACAATTGTCAAAATCAAGATATAAAATAACAGCCGTAAAATGGCATACAATGCCGTATTAGCCAGTTCGATTAATCGATCTGACCATGGTTGTTTCAACCGCGGTTCTATTTGATTCATGGGTTTCATGTTAGTAATATACCCACTTTTCGACGAGATCATTGTTAAAATATTTTCATAATCGACGCTTTTGCGGATTATTAGAGGTCTTTGAAAAACCGGGCGGCGGTTCCTTGCTCGTATACTTTTCTTCGGTTATATACATTGAATGGTTAATCATCCCTGTATATGATTATCGTAATTACTGCCTGCTACCCAGAAAATTATTATGCTTCGGAACCGCCGCCCGGTTTTTCAAAGACCTCTAATAACCCTGATTGTGTATACGTCATATACTTCCTAATAGAATTTCTGAGAAGTATGATAACCATCTTTTGTCGGATGAGTTCTTAAACGCTGTAATACATCCCAAACTAATTTGGGGATCTTTATTATTGGAGAGAGGTGAGGGATCGGCATGGTAAGAATAGAATAGTTTTGGCCTGCTCAACAGTAAATGGGATACGGTATGCAAATGTCTCCATGCGTTGTCTTCGAACACGTTTCCCAGTCCATCTGTAGAGAAATAGGGAGACGACACAAAAGCAGGTTGAAAATCTCCAAAAGGAATCCGTTTATGTATAGGAGGCTGTTTGACAAATGTTAATAATGTCCATTAACCATTCAAATTGATCATGAGCACCATTGAAAAATTGTTAGACGGAAACAAAGCATGGGTAGAACGAGTTAAAAACAAGCAACCAGACTTTTTTGAGGAACAGGCAAAGGGACAGAATCCGGATTTCTTATGGATCGGTTGTGCCGACAGCCGGGTCCCGTCGAATGTAGTGGCAGATGTGCAGCCCGGTGAGCTGTTTGTCCATCGAAATATTGCTAATATTGTATCTCCCACCGATCTGAATGTACAATCCGTACTGCAATATGCAGTCATGGTGTTGGAGGTTGAACATATTGTAATTTGCGGTCACTACGGGTGTGGTGGCGTTGGTGCTGCCATGGGAGATGAGACCGAAGGAGTGATTGATCAGTGGTTGGAACCTCTGCGGTCCATCTATAATGATCATCGGGCTGAACTGGAACATATGGGTAGCGAGCAAGAACGATATGATCGATTTTGCGAATTAAATGTCATCGAACAGGTTGCTCATCTATCTGAATCACGATTTGTCCGACAAGCCTGGAAAGAGGGAAGAGAGCTGTCGGTTCACGGACTAATTTACAGCCTGGAAACCGGCTTGCTGAAAAACCTGGAGGTTAGCGTTTCCGGAACGTAAACAAACCAGCGAAACGAAGCAAAATAAGAAGGGCAGTTCCTCTTTAAATATGGAACTGCCCTTCAAATGTTTAACTTACCAATAAGAGGCAAAAGGGTTAAACGCCAATACCACTATTTAAGCGAAAATTTAACCGGTGCTCCACTCTCATACGATTTGGAAGCAGCCTCTTCGAGTGACTTCGATATCGTGGTGTAGTCGGCGTCTTTGGAGACTTCGGTTTCCGGCATGTTTTGTATGCCAGACATCGAACCGGCCGCACAGGTTACCTCGATCGTCATTGGGGTATAAAGGTTAAAGGTAATGCCGCTAACCAGTCCGTTGAGAAAACTGATTTTAGTTTCCACTACCGAGACCCCATTCGGGCATTGCTGGGCTGTTTCTACCGTGGATGGAGGCACCAGTCCAAATATAAATCCGTGAGCCCAGGTGTTCTCAATGGTTTTATTCGATGGATTTTTATCCGTTGTGATCTTGGCATGATAACAACCTGTTATAATAAAGGCCCCTATTAATAGCACTGCGATGGTCTTGATTTTAAACATATATTCTCCTCCTTAGCTGATTGATTGGAAAGATGAGGTAAAAGTAAAAGATCCCCGTGAAGGTATTACTCGTCTTCAGTTTACTCTTTAATTGAATATTTAATAATCTATGAAGTACCTCTATGAATGTCAATTCCGGATGTTTGTATGACTTTCCGGTTCAAAACGAAAATCCCGCAAGTGGGCTGTGGAAGGTAGAATTTGTCGGTAATCTCTTGCGGGTCCTTACCCTTTCCCCCTCCGCACTCTGGATTATGGATAGATTTACGAGAATAAGGGGGTGGACCTGACAAAGCAAAGCTCGCTAAATTGCAAAGGGGAGAGGACGATCCAAAGCAAAATCACAAAACAAGGTTCCTTCTGACAGTAACCGTGTCAGAAAAGGGCAAAATACTGCCTTCAAACTTTCAGCATCCTGTCCATATTAATGGTAAAACTTATTAATCATTTCACGCTCGAGGCCGGGGCCGCTCCAGTCAAGTTGCAGCTCCGGTTTTCCGGCAGAGGTCTGCAGGTAGTGCAGGCGAAAAGGATGGATCCCTTTCTCTAAACGAATGGTTCCTTGGCGCCAGGTTTCTGACGGATAACCGTAATCCGAATCAATAACGATTGCATCATGAAGACGTAACAACCCGCCGTCACCTGACTTCAAATAAAAGGTGTAGGTCCCGGTTCGGGGGACTTCCAGGTATCCCGTATAGAGGCGGGCTTGCGGTTCGTATTGATATTTTTTGATAGTCGGCCGATCAAACAAAGCAACGCCGTCGGGTTCCCGTTGTGAAAATTTCGGAACCCAGGGAAACTTGCCGTTGTATATTTCAGTTCGCAGTCCCTGACTGCTTGTATCAAGCTCGGAGGGAGTTAGAGCCGGTACGGCAAGACTGTCATAAGGGCGGGATGCCGTGGTATCCGGGCGACGCCGACGAAGTACTTCACGCTTCATTTTTTCCTGCAGCCGGGATATTTGAGGAGAATGTTCGGGATTTTCCGCCAGGTTTTTGCGTTGGGCGGGATCACGGGTGACATCATAGATCTCAAAATCATCCGAATGCGATTGAATGTTGTATCGGACCCCCGCATATTGCTCGAAACGAATCATCTGCATCTGCTCGCGTTTACGTCCCCTGCGCGATTCGGCAAATTCCGGGTATCGCGGGGTACGTCCGTCGTCATAATATTCTACATAAATATTGCTGGGGGGCGTATCCCCCTCTTCACTCAATCGAGGTAAAAGCGAAACACCGTCCGTATTGGCGGGAGCGGGCAGGCCTGCGGCATCGGTGAAGGTCGGCAGCCAGTCGTAAGAGATGCTGGGTTGGGTGATCACTTGACCGCTGTCTACTGCTGCCGGCCAGTTGGCAAACGCAGGCATGCGCAATCCCCCTTCCCAGGTGTCTTTTTTGATGCCCTCGAACGGACCGAAACTGTCCAAAAAGTTGGGTTCGTAATTGACGTATTGGTCACGCGGCAGGTAGGAAGCGCGGGTTGGTCCGTTGTCGGAAGTGAAAACAACCAGGGTATGATCCCTTATACCGAGATCCTCTAGCAGCTGCATAAGATCACCTACGCCGCTGTCGATACGCCGTACGGAAGTCGCAAAACGCTTGTAGCTGGCCGGCCAGGGTTTTTCCGGGGTTGAGGGGTCATTGTCGTGATCGTAGGACTTGTCCCGGTAATCAGGATGTATCCACCCGTCGAGGTCCCCGCCGGAGGTATTCAGAAATCGTCCCGTTTTACCGATCCACTGCACGCCGCCGTCAAGTCCGCCGCCTTGGGGGTAGCTTTGCGGCGGAATCGTCATCGGGGCATGGGGGGTGTCGTAAGCCAGGTATAGGAAAAAAGGCCGGTTATCATTGCCACCGTCTACATTCTCCTTGCCCTGCACCTGTTCGACAATCCATTTTTTTGCAGTCGCCGTCCAGAGATCTGCTGTGTACGTGGTATCCAGTTTATCCATGATATTGGTACGGTTTAGCCAGACCTGCTTGGGACCGCGAATTGGACCTTCTTTGGGGTAGTGGGTATGTCCGTCACTGTGCCGCATATATCCCAGGAAATAATCAAATCCCCGCTTCAGGGGATGGGCCGGCCAGTTTGGCGGTTCATAACCTAATCCCATGAGTCCCCATTTACCCACAGCTGCGGTGGCATAACCGGCTTCTTTCAATACGGTGGCCATGGTATGGTTGTCGGCCAACGACTTGTCAAACTGGTTATCGCGCACGTTCGCATGTCCCTGCGATTGACCTAGCAGAAGGGAGGCGCGGGACGGTGCACAGACGGGCGCAGCCGCGTAGTGGTGTCGTAATTGCGCCCCGCTGCGGGCGAGTCGGTCGAGGTTGGGAGTCGACATATACGGCCGGCTCCGATCGCCCGATTCGCGCCGCTGATTCTGATAATAAAC
>CAJXOW010000054.1 GCA_913057825.1 uncultured Balneolaceae bacterium
TCCTGTCTATTTACTACCAGAGGACCTTATCGATTACACAGATCAACTGATACTTGTCAATGTTGACCAGCCACCACCTTCTTCCCGACTAACGGATGGCGATGTAGTTCTTACACACGTCAACGTAAGCCAACCTGTAGAAAATAAATTCTACCTTGTAACTTATAAACAAAAAATTCTACTTACTCGCATCAATATTAGATCGGAGGAAAAAGTTCTCCTATTCGATCAGCAAACGAGTGCGCCAATGACTTATGTAAACCGAAACACAAGCGATTTTTCTATAATCGGACGTGTGTATTGGGTTGGCAGTAAATTTAAATAAATTTATTTTTAAAGACCTATATCTAATTCAAGTTAATACAACTTTACCTTTACTTCAACTCTAAGAGGTTATTTATCCCATTCATTAAATTTTAAAGGCACTTCCCTCCTTCCTTCATTTAACCACGAAGTTCACGATTTTACCGGGTACAAATATCTCTTTTACAATTTTACCATCTTCAAGATATTTTTGTATCGACTGTTGCTCCTTTGCAAGTCCCAGCACATATTCTTTATCCTCGGATTTTTCAATATCGACTTCAAGTTGCGCCCTAACCTTGCCGTTCACCTGAACAGCAAAATTCTGGGTATCGGGTATCAGATATTCCTCTTTATATTCTGGCCAATCGGCATAGGCGATCGACTCCTCATAACCAAGCTTTTCCCATAACTCCTCGGTGATATGAGGAGCAAAGGGAGCTAACAGCACGACTAATTTTTCCATAGCCGGCCGCGGGCGCTTATCCCATTTATTGGCGTCGTTTACAAAGGTCATCATCTGGGATATGGCCGTATTGAATCGTAATCCTTCAACATCCTCGGTTACCTTTTTAATGGTTTCATGGAGGGTTTTCAGTTGTTTTTTGTCGGGGTCATCCTCTACCACATCCTCGTCGATTTCCCCCGTATCTTCATCCACGATCAATCGCCATACACGATTCAGAAAACGGTAAACTCCCTCCACATCTTTGGTGCTCCAAGGCTTAACTTGCTCCAGGGGACCCATAAACATTTCATAAAGGCGAAGCGAGTCAGCTCCATATTCTTCCACAATATCATCGGGATTAATTACATTCCCGCGGGATTTAGACATCTTGTGTGCTTTGCCTTCCACCTGTATGTCCGTTCCCTTCAATATGTAGTTATCGCCTTGCTTGTCGACCTCCTCCTCTTCAAGCGAAATTTTTTCCAATTTCCCGTCATACTCATCCACTTTATCGGCCGAGAGATACTCTCCGTCTTCTTTCTTATAAGCCGTATACTCCACTTCACCAAGTATCATACCCTGGTTCACGAGACGCTGAAAAGGTTCTTTAGTTGAAACAACCCCGCAGTCATATAACACCTTATGCCAAAAGCGGGCATACAACAAGTGGAGTACAGCGTGTTCCGCACCGCCTACATAAAGATCTACCGGCATCCAATATTTTTCTTCTTCGGGGTCCACCGGGGCCTCATCATATTCTGGACTGATATATCTCAAATAATACCAGCAAGAACCGGCCCATTGGGGCATGGTATTGGTTTCTCGTTTGGCCGGTTTACCGGTCTCGGGATCGGTCGTATTCACCCATTCCTCAATATTGGCAAGCGGTGATTCGCCGGTTCCGCTCGGCTCGTATTTCTCAACGTCCGGCAGCGTAACGGGCAACTCCTCTTCAGGTACCGGTTTCGCCTCCCCGTCTACAAAAATAATTGGGAAGGGTTCGCCCCAGTACCGTTGACGTGAAAAGAGCCAGTCGCGTAGTTTATAGTTAATCGCTTCCTTTCCATAACCCTTTTTTTCGAGCCATTCGGTTATCTTTTCCTTGGCTTCTTTCACCGGAAGACCATTTAAGGAAATCTCGTTATTGCTTGAGTTTACAACCTCGCCGCTTTCCGTATCGGTAAACGCACCCTGGGTTACATCTCCTCCTTTAACAACTTCTCGAATGGGAATATCATATTTTCGGGCAAATTCCCAGTCCCGCTCATCATGTCCCGGAACGGCCATAATCGCTCCGGTCCCTACGCTGAGCATGACGTAGTCGGCAATCCAGATTGGTATCTCCTCTCCGTTTACCGGGTTGACAGCATATCCCCCGGTAAATACGCCGGTTTTATCCCGATTCAGCTCGGTGCGTTCCAACTCCGATTTCTGTCGGGCCTGTTCCCGGTATTCCTCTACCTTCTCTTTTTGCTCTTCGGTAGTGACATGGTCAACTGTTTCGTGCTCCGGAGCCAACACCATGTATGTAGCACCGAAGAGCGTGTCCGGTCGAGTAGTAAACACCCGGATATCTTCCTCGTACCCCTTAACCTGAAAATCAACATCGGCTCCACGGGAACGACCTATCCAGTTGCGCTGCATTTCTTTCAGCGATTCGGGCCAATCCAGCTCGTCAAGATCGTCAAGCAGACGGTCGGCATATTCGGTAATCTTAAGCATCCATTGTCGCATGGGCTTCTTAACAACCGGAAATCCACCCACCTCGCTTTTCCCGTTCACGACTTCTTCATTGGCAAGCACCGTCCCGAGCTCAGGACACCAATTGACCGGCACATCATCCTGATAGGCCAACCCCATTTCATACAGTTTCAAAAAGATCCATTGCGTCCATTTGTAATAGTCGGGGTCGGTGGTGTTTACCTCCCGATCCCAGTCAAAACTGAATCCGAGCGACTTCAACTGCTCTTTAAATCTTTGAATATTATTTTCGGTCGTGTCGCGCGGATGCGTTCCCGTTTTCAAAGCGTATTGTTCGGCCGGCAAACCAAAGGCATCCCATCCAATGGGGTGCAACACGTTATATCCCTTTTTACGTTTATAGCGGGCCATAATATCGGTCGCCGTATAGCCTTCCGGGTGACCCACGTGCAAACCGGATCCGCTTGGATAGGGAAACATGTCCAAGACATAGTACTTGGGTTTGTCCTTCTCTTTATCCGTTTTAAATGTTTTATCCTGCTCCCAATACTTCTGCCACTTGGGTTCGATCTCAGAGGGGTTGTACTCAGTACTCATAAATAATTTTATATTTTCAGAATTTTTCGTCTTCTAAAACCGGTCGCCGGCATTAAATATAAAGCGCATGTAACGAGGTTATTATTGACAACCAAAGATAAAAAAAGAAATGATGCATCTATAACCGAGAATTGAAATATATTTGAGATGCATTGAGACCCACAAGGTTTTACATTTGGCAAACCCGCCAGATTACGAGTTCTCAAGCAACCAGGACAGTGTATCCACCCCGTCCGGTTTCCAATCTATGGATGGAGCCTGAGCTTCTGATAACGGCTCGGTCTCATGTTCATAGCCGGGAATGACGGATTCAGATCCGTCCGGTAAATAGATGCTTTGGACCTGGTGCGACCATTGGTCTGCCAGTTCGGCGACTTCTTCTTCATCTCCCTGTTTCCAGTAGAGGATGAAATCGTGATCAAACTCGAAACCTTCCTCCTGGTACAAAAAATCCTCCAGCCATAACTGCTTTCGCTGTACAGACTCATTATAAGCCCAGCGATATTCAAGGAATCCCCCGGGCGTTTCATGTTGAGGGTTAACTTTCCAAAAAGCTCCCGCCTGCTCTTCCAATTGATCGCGCAGATCGTCAAGCTTCGAAGGACTTACCACGACGGCAATAGACCGGCACCCTTTTCCACCATAACGGAGAATGCCTTCGGTTAAATGCTTTAGCGTCTCCTCATCTTGTTGATCCAGGTAAGCCACAGAAAAGTGTGCGGTACGGGTTAAATACCGGGTGCCCGGCTTTTCCATTTCAAGATTGCTGATTTTTTCCTTAACCCGGGGTACGGACTGCTCGGAACCGGCGAAAAGAACGGCGTCACAGAGCATTTTATGCAAATCATCAAGCCGGTGCACCCATTGGACGTCGCTTCCGGACCAGATATCAGTTTTTTTCACTTCGTTCAAAAAAGTCGGAAGCAAAAAGGGATCTTTAGTTGAAATTTTGCCGGTATACCGTGCACCGCTTAACAGCGTTGCGAGGGCATCCTGGAATCCCACCAGTGGCAGATTACCGGCATGAAGACAAAGCACATTATCTGATATCCCCTCTTGTTCAAAAAGTCCTGCTTTCTCCCCCCAGCTAACCAGGTTTTCCCGCGTAAGTTCTTCGTTCAAGACTTGCAAACTATGGCGTACATCTTCAAAGCTGAAGTACTCATTGTCAACCGTTTGGGTGATGGCACGCTGCAAATGCCGGTTATCCTTGGCCAACCAACGGTCAATACTATCTATAAGTGCAGAAAGTCGATCTTCCGGTTTTGCCATATCTACTGATTAATCGTATCTGAATTTACGCGGATTAAGCTTTTTGAACAACGTTCTAAAATTATTGATCTACTCATAGTCCACAAGAAAATTACATCCCCTCAGATTGTCGGGATTCCATCGACCAAAAATCTGAAACTTTCCATCCTTTCGCGTCTGTCCTTTGTCGCCGGTCAACAAGAATGAGCAAGAATGAACATTGGCCAAATCAATGACTCCCAAAAGACCCTCTTCGTAATGATCCAGAGATTGACGAGGATGGGCGGGATCTTTTGTAATGATCCGTAACCACGGAACCGAAGTGAACCACGCTCCGCCTTGAGCATAGGCCTGCGACAGCATTTCCGTCATGCCGTACTCCGAATGCACTTGAAGTCGGTCCACGCCAAATCCTTTAGCTAATTTCTTGTGCATATATTCCCTCGACATTTCTCGCCGGTGCGTTTTCATTCCGCCGGTCTCCATTACTATTGACCCCCTCGGCAATCGCACCGATTCGTGATTTTCCAGGTAGTCCATCAAACCAAAAGCCGCACCAAATAACAGGATTTTTTTACCTTTTTCCTGTACTTTCTTAACATCATCCAACTGAATCTGTTCATCCACCGGCAAATAACGGCTTAACCCGGTTTCATCCTGCTCAATCAAGGTGTTCAACATCCATATAAGCGAGGAATCCCGATTTTCATTATACCCGGGTGTGCAAGCCCAGATCACCATCTCATCAAGGTTATAAAAATTACGAATCCCCTTGAGTATCGATTTTCGATAGATTTCTGGATCTTTTATCCGGTGAATCGAACGACGCATATCACTGGTGCCACTACTTTTAAACGTTACGTCAGAATCGGCATCGTCTTTGTCGGTCAATATACTCACTTCTTTGAATCCCCGTACTGGGTACAAGGGAATGTGATTCAGTTCGGAGACGGTCCCCGGCGTCACATTCAAGGTTTCACAAAAACGGTGGTAGACCTCGTTATGTTCGTACTGGTATTGAAATACCTGGAGAGCTTTTTCCTCGAAATGTATGGTTTCGTCAAATATGTATGAGTCCCAATTCTGCATGGTACTGTTTGTCGTCAAAAATATTGCTATCACCTCATTTTCAATCCGGGCCAAGCAACTCTGCAAGAGGCTTTTATAACTCCGGTAAAACGGGAAATCATGATAATGAGCGGGGCCCGGAATTAAAAATATATATTCAACAAATGGTGGCCCCTTCTACAAATGCCCGGTTCGCCCGGGACTGGCATCAGTGCAATTAACCAAAAAAGGATTACTTATCAATCCGGGTACGCCATAGACTGTTTCTTGTCAATATATACGCCATGGTACCATTAACTTCTAAATCCACCGGCTGAATATCGTTTACCCATGTATATTCATTTTTAAACCTCCCTTTGCCCGAAAGGTGGACAAGCCGGTCAGGTGTAAGCGCCCATATGCCTTGAGATGAAGTGCTTATTGCGCAAATTCCCTGAAGCCGCCCGACGAATTTCACGTATTGTCCGCCCGGCTGGAGAAAATGAAGCACTCCGCGGGATGAGTCGGCCAAAAGAACATCTCCTCCATAAGTATCCAGGTCAGCCGGCGACCGCAGCCTACGGTCGGTTCTAACCCTCATGGAAGCCAGCAACTCTCCATTTTCATTATACTGAACGAGCCGGCCGCTGTCCTTTTCGTAAAAAAACAGTTCACGATTGTCACTGATGGTCAGTTCCGTCGGCTGATAGCTATAAAACTGTTCATTCCCCACCGGTGGGGTTATCGAACTCAGAAACTGCAATCGTCGGTCAAAAACCTGTATTCTTCCGTTGTTATAATCCGATACATAGATTTTAAGTCCATTGGTCGCATCGATATCCACCGGTCGATCAAATTGATAATTACCAAAGCCCTGGTTGCCCACCGAGTCAATTCGTTTTCCCTGTTCGTTCAAAACTAAAAATCTATGGTTAGCTGATTCGACAACATAAATCAGAGGTTGGCTGGTCATATAGATCGAATTCGCTCCCCGAAAAGACCCGCCCATTTTTTCAAGTTTAATCTCGGAACTTTTATCGGTTGTTTTGTGGGTAGCTCCCACGGTATCCTGGGCCCGGCCATCCCATACTCCCATTCCAATCCAAAGGATACTCATGCAAAGGGCGAGTAGTCTAAACTTCACTAATCAGAAATTTAGTATTGACATTAAACTTCACCGCTTGAAAGGTTCTCTTTGGGCCTTCCATAAGACCTACCCAATAGTAGCTTCCCCGGCTATATCAACTTGATTCCAGGTCCCGGTTCAGATGCTCCAGTCCTTTATACCCGATATCGGACCGGTAGTAAGCATTCTCAAATTTGATTCGCTCAATTTGCTCGTAAGTAGTCTTCAAAGACTGTTCCAAGTCTTCACCGGAGCACACCACACTAAGCACCCGTCCGCCGTCTGTAATTAAATCTCCGTCATCATTAAGGGCGGTCCCGGCATGAAACACCAGGGCCTCGTCCGACACGTCCTCAAGTCCCTCAATCTTCTTTCCTTTTTCGTATTCACCGGGATAACCATGTGAAGACATAACCACGCAACTGTGATATTGATTATCCAATTCTATTTCTTCCTGCGATAGATTCTGATTTACAGCCGCCCACATATGCTTAAGGAGATCCGAGTTGAGTGCCTGTACAATTGGTTGGCATTCCGGGTCCCCAAAACGACAGTTATATTCTACCACTTTAGGTCCTTCTTCGGTGATCATCAATCCCAGGTATAAAATTCCTTTATAAGGCGTATCATCGAGTATCATACCGGTTAGCGTCGGCAATACGATCTCGCGCTCCACCTGCTCCAGCAGACGATCCGTCATAACTGGAGCCGGGCAATAGGCTCCCATTCCGCCGGTATTAGGACCGGTATCGCCCTCTCCTATCCGTTTATGGTCCTGCGCATTGTGAATTATTTTGGCCGTTTCCCCGTCACAGATTGCAAACACTGATGCTTCTTCTCCCTCCAAAAACTCCTCAACCACCAACGTATCGGCAGCGTCACTCAGCTTTGGAGATTCTTTCAGCGTTTCCAGTGTTTCCAGGACTTCACTCTCCTCTTCGCAAATAAAAACACCCTTTCCTCCGGCCAGGCCGTCCGCTTTAAGTACTACCGGAAAACTTTCTTCCTTTCTTACATAGTCAATAACTTTGTCAAATTCATGGCGCTTAAAAACTGCATAACCGGCGGTGGGAATGCCTCTTTTGATCATGAAATGGTTGGCGAATGATTTACTTCCCTCCAGCTGTGCGGCCTGTTTCGAGGGACCGAATACTTTATGGTCTTTTTCCTCCAAAAAATCAGCGATACCTCCCACCAGTGGATCTTCGGGTCCGACCACGGTGAGGTCGATCTTCTTGTCCTCTATAAATTCCTGAATCTCAGAGAAATCGGAAAGCGAGAGGGGGACATTGGTGCCGACCGAATCGGTCCCCGGATTACCCGGTGCAATATAAAGTTCATCCAACAAGTCGGATTTATTGATGCTCCATGCTAAAGCATGCTCTCTTCCGCCATCACCAAGCAATAGAACCCGTAGGCCCATAATTCAAATGGTTTCAGTGTTTATAGAATTCCTGTTAAATTGTAAACCAAGCTGCTTACTAGTATTGAAAAACTTTTCCCGCGATGCTTTCCCAACACAGATGCCGGGCCAGCCTTGCTCAACCAGCCAGCTTTGCTGCGACGGAGATAATATCGCTGAATGAATCCGCCTTCAGGCTGGCGCCCCCTATAAGTCCGCCGTCTACATCGGTTTGACTCAGCAACTCTTCGGCGTTATGGGGTTTCATACTTCCGCCGTATACAATCTGTACGGAATCGGAGACCTCTTCGCCAAATTTATCAGCCAGATCATCACGAATCAGCTCGTGCATCTCCTGAGCCTGTTCCGGGGTTGCCGTCTCGCCGGTTCCGATAGCCCAAACCGGTTCGTAGGCAATAACGACGGAAGAAACAGCATCGGCTTCCAACCCGTTCAGCGCTGCTTTAATCTGGTTAAGGACGACGCGATGATGTTGATCTTTTTGTCTTTGTTCCAGCGATTCACCCACGCAAATAATTGGAACAAGATCGTCTTCCAGTATTTTCTTAACCCGTTTATTCACGGTTGCATCGGTTTCTCCAAAATACTGGCGTCGCTCCGAGTGACCTACTATAACATGGGTCGCGTCCGTTTCCAATACCATGCCGGTACTGATTTCGCCCGTCAGGGCTCCATCATCTTCATACGAAACATGTTGAACCCCCACCTTAATATCGGTCCCCTCTACTGCAGAAAGGGCACTGGTAACTGAAATGGCAGGCGGGCAGACCAGAATCTCGACCTTATCGGGAGCTTCCGTTACTTCATTCGTCAGGTTATCAAGCAATTCGCGGGTTGATGCCGGTCCTTTGTTCATTTTCCAATTGCCGGCAATTAAGAAGTTTCTCATGGGATAATAGTTTTATGAATAGTTAATCGTTGTATTAATAGGCATTATTCAACTTTCCTGATCTCCATTCTCAAGTTTTTCAGAAATCATTTCACGGACCATTTTGGGATTTGCTTTACCCCGGGATTTTTCCATTGTCTGTCCGATGAAAAATCCAATAAGTCCTTTCTTCCCCTCTTGATAACGTTTAACCTCATCCGGATTGGAAGAGATAACTTCGTCAATAATAGGTTCCAGGAAGTCGGTGTCCGACACCTGCATTAAATTCATCTCCTTCGCGTAATCCTCGGCCGATTTATCCGCCTCCGGCTCTTCCAGCATAGCGTCAAAGATTTCAGTTTGAGCGGAAGAGCTTATTTTATCGTCTTCGCGCAACTGAATAAGCTCTGCCAATCGACCGGTCGACACGGGAAAGTCCTCGATCCCGATACTGCGTTCGTTAAGCACTCGCAGTACTTCCGTCAATACAAGATTTGAGACCGACTGGGGATTTTCAACCTGCTCCACGATCGACTCATAAAAATCGGCCACCTCTCGTTCTTCCGTCAATCGATAAGCGTCATCCGCCGAAAGTTCGAACTCTTCGATAAAGCGCTGTCGACGAACATCCGGCATCTCGGGAAGTCGCTCACGTTCCTCTTCGATCATCGATTCCGTAACTACAACCGGCGGAATGTCGGGCTCAGGAAAATAGCGATAGTCGTGCGCCTCTTCTTTGGTCCGCATTTGACGGGTTTGCTGCTTCTGAGGGTCCCATAGTAAGGTATGCTGAATAACCTCGCCGCCCGATTCAATCACTTCTATTTGACGCTCGATTTCATATCGCAGCGCCCGCTCCACATTGCGGAACGAGTTAAGATTTTTCAACTCGGTACGAGTACCAAACTCTTTGCGATCACGCGGCTTTACCGAAACATTTGCGTCACACCGCAGGCTTCCTTCTTCCATATTACCGTCACAGACCCCCAGGTAGGTCACAATCTGCTTTATACGTCCCAGGTAAGCATACGCCTCTTCCGGCGTGCTAATATCCGGCTCCGAAACGATCTCGATCAGAGGCACCCCCGCGCGGTTCAGGTCAATCAACGAGTTATGAGGATCCTGGTCGTGAATGGACTTCCCGGCATCTTCCTCCATATGAATACGTTTAATCCCGATATCCTTCTCATAATCTTCCATATCGATGTGCAGGGTACCGTCATGGCAAATGGGAGTTTCGTATTGGGAAATCTGGTATCCCTTGGGCAGATCGGGATAGAAATAATTCTTCCTTGCGAAAATCGACTTTCGGGCAATTTCGCAGTCCGTGGCAAGTCCCATTTTTATAGTATAGCGGACCAGGTTTTCGTTTAACACCGGCAACGTACCCGGGTGTCCGATACAGAGAGGAGAAATTTGGGTATTGGGGGATGCGCCGAAAGCCGTGGATATCGAGGTAAACGCTTTACTTTCGGTCAGAAGCTGGGCATGGACCTCAAGCCCGATTACCGCTTCATAATTTTGGTGGTCAATCGTAGACATAGATGAAGGTGAACTAATTCAGTTATAGATTGATCCGGTAATGTTAATGGATACCGTCCAGCATTTAATCCAAACAAATCCTACCAGTCATTAGATTTTATCAATGCCAAAGGTCCGGGGTGAACTCCCAGACCAATAAGATAGCAAAGATCAACGAGAGAATCGCCCATTTTTTCCATGAATTTTGAAATCACGGCATTGCAAAATGGACGACAGTAAAGATTTCCATATACTTAAAAAAATTCAATTGTAATTCCATCCCTGCAGAAATTATGCGCCCCTGGTTGAGTGCTAGTGCAGATCTAGATAATCACTCCCAATAAGAGTAAAAATATTAACGAGAAGCATTTTCTGGAATTTATCATAAGAGCATCGAAGATTTCCCTATCATAAGAGGATTTAATAGTCCTGTCTCATATGTAAGCATAATAAACACTGTTTTAATAACCTTTAACTACATTGATCTCCCTACGGGCTCTATACCAGAAGTAACTGAACCGGGGAAGGCCCTTTCGACCCGAATTATTATTTTAAAAAACAACCTTGAGATATTATTATGTTTGAAGAAAACAACAAAACCACGACTATGGCACCTGAACACGCGGTGAACAATCAAGACCTTGATTATTTGGGGTTAAGAAATTCTGAGGAAGTGTACAGGAACCCTACTCCTCCCGAACTTTACGAACACATAATCAAGAACGGAGAAGGCATTTTAACGGCTGATTATGCCATCCGGATCTTAACCGGCAAGTATACCGGGCGATCCCCTAAAGATCGTTTCATAGTGGATACACCATCGGTTCGGGATAAAGTCGATTGGAACGACATCAATCAGCCGATTGACGGAGATTCTTTTGATCGTCTATATCAAAAGATGACGAATTACATGAACGAGACGCCTTTTTACGTAATGGACGTTTTTGCCGGGGCTGATAAGGAGCATCGCGTTTCGATTCGTGTTATAAGCGAAACAGCCTATCATGCCCTTTTCACCTATAATGCATTTATCAATCCCACGGACGAAGAGCTGGAAAACTTTGAACCTGAATATACGATCATTGCCTCTCCCAATGTGACGGCCAATCCCGAAGAGGACAATACCCGTACAGAAACCTTTATCCTGTTAAACCTGGATCGTATGATTCAGCTTATAGGTGGCTCGATGTATTCGGGCGAGGTCAAAAAAGGGGTATTTACGACCTTAAACTACCTCTATCCCGGAAAAAGTATTATGCCGATGCATTGCTCGGCCAATATAGATAAAAACAATAATACCGGCATTTATTTCGGATTATCGGGCACCGGAAAAACAACACTGTCGGCCGACTCCAGTAAAACACTGATCGGGGACGACGAGCACGGATGGACCGATGAAGGGGTCTTCAATTTTGAAGGGGGATGCTATGCCAAGACCATTGAGCTATCCCCGGAAGGCGAACCGGAAATTTATGCTACCACCAAACGACCCGGCACCATCTTGGAAAATGTAGTACTGGACGAGCAACGCCGACCCGATTTCGACGATGACCATTACACGCAAAACACCCGGGCCTCCTATCCCCTGGAATATATTCCCAATGCCAGCGAGACCGGGGTCGGACCTCATCCGACGCACGTGGTTTTCTTGACGGCCGACGCTTTTGGCATTTTTCCGCCCATTTCTCGATTAACAACCGAACAGGCCATGTATCACTTCATTAGCGGATATACCGCTAAACTCGCCGGTACCGAACGGGGAGTCGATTCGCCGCAGGCCACATTCTCAGCATGCTTCGGAGCTCCATTTATGCCCAAGCACCCTGCGGTGTATGCTGAACTTCTAGCTTATAAAATTCGGGAACACGGCAGCAAGGTCTGGCTTATGAATACGGGATGGACTGGTGGGCCCTACGGAGAGGGGCATCGTATAGAGCTTGAATATACCCGTACCATGTTGAGTGAAGCCTTGGCCAACAACCTTGATGATGTAGAATACGTGACAGAACCGGTGTTCGGCTTGCAGATCCCCAAATCTGTCGACGGTGTTCCCGATAAAGTTTTACAACCGCGCGATACCTGGAGTGATCCAAAAGCATATGACGAAAAAGCCGGGGAATTGGCCCAGATGTTCCACGATAACTTCAAGAAATTTCAAGATGAGGCGGATGAGAGCATCCTCAACGCCGGCCCCAGATTATGAGAGACCTTTGAAAAACCGGGCGGTGGTTCCGAAGTATTAAGTTTTTCGTTAAATAGATACAAATATGTTGTAGTTGACAGGCATTTATCATGGTCTGCAGATATCTGAACGAACTCAAAAAGAGAAAAACTTTCGAACAAGGAACCGCCGCCCGGTTTTTCAAAGGTCTCTATGAGCATTTTCGGATCGCTAATATAAGTAAAACAAAAGGGCGAGCGTCGGATAAGGACACTCGCCTTTTTAATGCTACAGAGGAATTTCGTGGTTAAACTTATTCCATAACCGCATTCAATTTTTCGAGATTGTCCTGTAATTTAAGCTCCTGTATGACTTCCCCGATATCCCCCTTTATGATATCCTCCAGGTTATAGAGTGTAAGGTTGATTCGGTGATCGGTTAGACGTCCCTGGGGAAAATTGTAGGTACGGATTTTCGCACTGCGATCGCCGGTCGAGACCTGATCTTTTCGCTCTTTTTCCCTTTTTGCTCGTTGTTCTTCCAACTTTTTCTCATAGAGTCGTGAACGCAGCATCCGCATCGCCTTGTCCTTATTCTGCAGCTGCGATCGCTCCTCCTGGCAGGAAACAACGATACCCGAAGGTTCGTGGGTGATGCGAACGGCCGTTTCCGTCTTGTTGACATGCTGTCCGCCCGCCCCACTTGCTCGAAACGTATCGACTTTCAGGTCATCCTGTTTAATATCCACATCCACTTCCTCTGCTTCCGGAAGTACGGCCACCGACGCAGCCGAGGTGTGTACGCGGCCCTGGGATTCAGTTTCAGGGACTCTTTGCACGCGATGAACCCCGCTTTCATATTTTATTTCACCGTATGCACCATCGCCCTCAAGGCTGAAAATTATCTCTTTGAATCCGCCGTGCTCGGATTCGCTTACGCTCAACACATCCATTTTCCAATTTTTCTTCTCAATATATCGACGATACATATCATATAAATCGCCGGCAAAGATCGCAGCTTCGTCTCCTCCCGTTCCTGCTCGTATCTCAACGATAGCATTTTTGGAATCTTCGGGATTTTTGGGGATCAATTTAAACTTGATCTGCTCCTCGAGTTCGTCCAGCTCCTTTTTCAACTCTTCATTTTCCTCTTTGGCCATCTCCGTCAATTCAGGCTCATCATTCGCATCGATAAGCTCCTGGTTACTTTCGATCTCCTCTTTAATTTCCTGCCACCGGTTGTAATCCTCTACCAGATCTTCCAGCTCACTGTGTTCCTTTGTTAACTCGGTATACTCGTCCGGTCGATCATAAATTGCAGGGTCGCTCATCGCCTGCTGGACTTCCAGGTAGCGCGATTTGACCTGCTCAAGTTTATTTTCAAGATCCATTTTATATCAATGCGTGATTTAATATTTTCTTACCAGCGTTCAGTCATCGTTGCGAAGTCATTGAAAGCCGGGCGGCGGTTCCTTGTTCGAAAGTTTTTCTTTTACTGGCAGATGTCACATATGTTCATAATTTATATTATTACTCTATTTAATCTATGCTTTTTAAACTGAAAAACTTAATACTTCGGAACCACCGCCCGGCTTTCAATGACTTCTTAAAATAGAAAATTTTTGATACGCTATCAGATTTGATTGAACGAGGGAAATACTTATTAACACCTAAAAGCAATGGAGATATCTGTGACTTCAGACATACTCAGAGCTGACTTTACGATAGGATACCTGGGCGCCGGACAACTAGCCCGGATGTCAGCCGTACAAGCCTTTCGCTACGGTATGCGCATTGGAGTGTACACCAATCGATCGAGTGACGAACCGGTCGAGTTCATGACGCCCTTTTCGATAAAAGGCGGTTTTGACGATGTGGACAAACTCAGTGCGTTTGCCGCAAAGTGTGATATTGTAACACTTGAAAACGAATTCCTTGACTCTGTAGTACTGAAGAAAGTTCGGGACCAAAGCGAAACACCGATGTACCCATCTCCCGAAACATTTCACCAGATTGAAAATAAACAGATCGAAAAAGAAACGTTTGAAAAGGCCGGTATCCCCGTGACCCCTTATCAGCTGGTTAAAGACCTGGACGATATATCCGAATTTGCTGATCAATATGGTTGGCCGCTGATGCTGAAATCCTCCAAAGGGGGGTATGACGGATATGGAAATGTAACCGTTGAAAACCCCGACGAAGCCTCCCAGGCCATGAAAGAGCTGGGGGCTCACAAGGGACATGATATCGTGGCCGAGTCCTTTATAGAGTTCCAAAAAGAACTGGCCGTACAGGTTGCCCGCAACGAACATGACACGGTAGTATATACCTGTTGTGAGACGATCCAGGAGGATCATATAAACAAAGCCGTAGTAACGCCCGCACCAATAGATCCAAAGCTGAGAAATCGTGCTGAAGAACTTGCCGCCGCGGCAACCGAAGCAATTGACGGTCGGGGCCTTTTCGCTTTTGAATTTTTCCTGACTGACGACAATGATATCCTGCTAAATGAGTCCGCTCCACGTCCCCACAACTCGGGACATTACAGCATTGAAGGTTGCATAACCTCCCAGTTTGAAAATCATGTTCGTGCTGTCAGTGGTTTACCGCTTGGCAGTACGAAGCTTCGGAGCCCATCTGTGGTCATGATCAATCTATTGGGAGACCACCAGCGAGATGCCCGGGTAGATCATGCCCGGGATGCAATGGCTGCCCACGACGCACATCTTCATATTTATGGCAAGTTGGACAGTAAGGTGGGCCGTAAGATGGGACATTACACGATGCTTGGAGATGACCTGGATGAAACTTATAAGCATGCACTGGAACTGGCGGATGCTATTGAAATTTAGGTGGGGGTAAATTGATGGGTATCTTTGAAGGTCCTTCCCCGCCCCCCTCCGAAGGGGGAAATTATGGTAACCGGGGTGAAAAACTATCCCCTTCGGAGGGGGGCGGGAGAGGACCTTCAAAAAGAATAACCGCTATAGCAGATTAAACTTTTGACTGACGGCGGCAATCCAGCAAAACGATAATCAATTTTAGTATTTTTACCAACGAGCTGATAATCTCCAAACCTTAATCAACATTACTTATGAGTCCATCCAACCCGCGCATCGGAATTGTAATGGGCAGTGACTCCGATTGGCCCACCATGAAGAAAGCCGCAGAAATCTGCGACGAATTTGGAATCGACTATGAAAAACAGGTCGTATCGGCCCATCGCACCCCAGAAGATATGGCCGAATATGGCAGCACGGCACGAGAGAAAGGTCTTGAAGTGATCATCGCGGGGGCCGGAGGCGCTGCTCACTTACCGGGTATGCTCGCTTCCTACACGACCTTGCCGGTGGTAGGGGTTCCGGTTAAAACCAGTGCACTCGGCGGACTTGACAGTCTATATTCGATCGTACAAATGCCGCCGGGCGTCCCTGTTGCTACGGTAGCCATTGGAAAAGCAAAGAATGCAGGATTACTGGCATTGCGCATAATTAGTACTCATGACAAAGAGATTGCCAGAAAACTGTCGGACTACCGGGACAAAATGGCTGAGGAATCGAGGGCTAAGACTAAAAACCTTACATAGAAGCTACCCGGGTGACCGCAAAATTCTTGAATTCGGTCTGCTATCGGGGCATATCTGTACTTATATTGCTTTTAAGAAACGGTCCTTTTCCCTCTCGACAGCGATTCAAAGCCTGTCCCGAATGTAATCGGGAGGTGGCCTCCACAAATGAAATATTACGGGAACCGGGGGAAAATCTATTCACCGACAAATACATCTTTTATTTTGGAGAAAAAGCCTTTCTTGGACTGTTCCCGATTCTCCGGATCAAAATGATCGGCTTCCTCGAGAGACTTGATTTTCTCTTTTTCCTCGTTGGACAGATCCTTCGGGATATATACATTGATACGCACGTATTGGTCGCCCTTCCTGGAACTTTTCAACGATTGGATGCCTCGTTCTTTCATTCTCAACAGTTTACCAGGCTGAGTGCCGGCATCGATCTTTACTTTTGCTTTTCCGTCAAGGGTAGGCACTTTCTTTTCGGATCCCAGAACCGCTTCGGGGATACTCAACACGAGGTCGTAATAAATATCATTTCCGTCCCGCTGAAAATCTTTATGCTCTTTTTCCTCGATCAGGACAATGAGATCGCCAGCCTCGCCGCCTCGTAAACCGGCATTACCCTGTCCCCTGAGTGTAATATAATTTCCTTCTCGAACTCCGGCGGGAACTTTAACTTTCACTGTTTCCTCGCCTTTTGTACGGCCCTGGCCGTTGCAGGCATTGCATT
This sequence comes from uncultured Balneolaceae bacterium, assembly GCA_913057825.1. Lineage (GTDB taxonomy): Bacteria > Bacteroidota > Rhodothermia > Balneolales > Balneolaceae > CAJXOW01. The sequence goes on from CAJXOW010000054.1 coordinate 16,744, forward strand.
TATTACGGATAATACGTCCCTCCCCATTGCACTCCGGACAGGGTTGAACATTCACGAACTGACCAAACATGGTACGGGATACTTGTCGTACTTCTCCCATCCCGTTACAAGTGCTGCAAGTTTCGAAATCGGAATTGGATTCAGCCCCGGTGCCGTTACATTCTTCACACTTGGTTTGCTTCTTGACCTTGAGTTTTTTCTCGGTGCCTTCAGCTATTTCTTCAAGGGAAAGCTTCACTCTCAGTTTCATGTCAGATCCGGGCTGACCTGCCTGTCGACGTTTCCGCGAACGTTGACGGCCTCCTCCGAAAACGTCTCCGCCAAACATTTCAGAGCCGAAGATATCACCAAAACGGCTGAAGATATCTTCAAAACTGATATCCTCGAAATTGGGCTCCTGGTAACCACCGGAATGCAGCCCAGAATGGCCAAATCGGTCGTATCGTGCTCTTTTTTCCTCGTCTTTCAGAACATCATAAGCTTCAGCGGCTTCCTTGAACTTACGTTCAGCTTCCGGATCTTCCTTATTGCGATCGGGATGATACTCCATCGCCATTTTTCGATAGGCTTTTTTGATTTCATCCTGGGAGGCATCCCGATCTACGCCAAGTATTTCGTAGTAATCTTTTTTGGTTGACATGAAGTAGATTCAGTTGGTCTTGTTATTCGCTTACAATCACTTTAGCATGACGAATGGTTCGATTACCTATTCGGTAGCCGTTTTCAAGTATTTGAAGGACCGTGTTGCTTTCCACATCCTTATCTTCAGCCGGTTGACGCATCATGGCCTCATGTTTATCAACGTCGAACGGCACCATCGTTTCGTCTATGCGTTCAACATTATTTTGTTTCAGCACATTGTCGAATTTATCGGCGACCATTTTGACGCCGTCCAAAAATTTATCATCGATCTCCAGTCCTTCAGCGGCATTCAAAGTCCGCTGCAGGTCGTCATTTATGGGCAGAAAATCCTCCAGTGCTTTAATTTTCGCTTGTTGACGGATTTCTGTACGCTCCCTGTTAATGCGTTTTTTCATATTATCGAGCTCTGCAACCTTGCGCAGATGCTTATCCTGCGTCTCGGTCAACTGCTGCTGAAGCTCATCGATCTGCTCATCGCGCTGCTCAAGCGACTCAATAAGTTCATCCTTTCCCAGCGACTCATAGTCGACTTCTTTCTCTGCCCCTTCCCGCTCTTTCTTTTGTTCGTCCGACTGTTGATCTTCCGCAGCTTCATCTTTTGGTTTCTGACCGTTTGAAGCTTCGTCAACCGGTTGTTCACGGGCAGATTCGTTCTCTTCTCGATCTAAATTTTTTTCTTCTTCTTTGCTCATAATTTGAATTCTTCTTTAATACGTTTATATCAAACAGTGCCACGAATTCCTAACATATTTCCTCAAACCAGCAAAATATGTCAACTTCCCGGCCATCCCTGCTCATTACCATTTTCATTGGGAAGCCGTATCCGACAACGCTTCACGAATGCAATTGTTGTAGAGATAATTCGCAATAAAAAGGCTAATCCGGTGAAGATGCAAATTCAAAATTACTCTTCTTCATAGAAGAACTCGAGCATATTCCCGTCCGGATCAGAGACAAACACAAATCGTCCGTTTTTACGATTGGCCGGTCCGCTCAAAATGGTCACTTCCTGCTCCCTGAAATATTCTGCTATTTCATCGACCTGTTCGGCATTATCCAGGAAAAAACCAAAATGATCAACGCGAAAATCACGGGACGTCGGATCATAACTGGTTTCCGCTTCTACCAGTACCAACGTATCTTCATCTCCGACGTTGTATACCGCCATGGACTTGCCCATTTTCCGTTGAAGCTCAAAACCGAGTATTTCCCCATAAAAATTCTCGGCTTTTTTAATATCATTGACTCTAATGGTAATATGATTGATGCCCGATGGATTAAAATTTTCCATGTACTTTGTTTAATTTAATCCGAACTAAATTTAGTTGTTACAAAAGTACCATGATGCAACTGGTATAGGGATTATGCAGCTAACATAAACTCATAAAACCATTCTGTATTGTATGAAAACTCCTTTAGGATTCCTAAATTAAGCCCACGCAAAAATTTGGCGTATTATAATACTTAATAACCCTGGCAATTAATATTGTGTCCACACTTTTTATCGTTGCAACCCCTATCGGCAACCTGGATGATTTCTCGTACCGGTCGGTCCAAACGCTTAAATCGGTCGATTATATTGGAGTGGAAGATACCCGCATATCAAGACGATTGTTGGAGCACTACAATATCGACAAGGAGTTGTTTACTTTTCACCAACACAACGAACACCGAAAAGTTCAGCATTTGATTAATATTTTAAACGCCAATCAATCGGTAGCCTTGATTAGTGACGCCGGCATGCCCGGCATATCCGATCCCGGGTTTCTGGCTGTAAGAGAGGCTCACAAGCAAGGTCACCGGGTAAGTGTGGTCCCCGGACCGGATGCTGCTACAACGGCCATTGTTGCCAGCGGTCTGCCTTGCGACCGGTATATTTATGAAGGTTTTTTGCCTCCCAAAAAAGGGCGCCAGAAACGAATCAAGCTTTTCATTGATGAAGAACGTACCGTGGTTTTATTTGAAAGCCCGCACCGGTTGCTAAAATTGATTGATGAACTAAACAAGCATTTGAATCAACAGCGTATGATGGCCATTGGGCGGGAGCTGACCAAAAAGTTTGAAGAAGTTATAAGAGGATCGGTAGCAGAAGTTTCTGACATCGTCAGAAGACGTGAAGAAATCAAAGGAGAACATGTAATTGTGCTTGCTGGATGCGATTACCAGGATTAATCACCATGCTTCAACAATTGTGGAACAACAAATGGTTGCTGACCGGGAGCGCGGGCCTGCTGCTAGGCTTAAGTTTCCCCCCTTTCAATCTTCCCTTTCTGCAGATTCCGGCTTTCTTACTGCTGTTCAGGCTGGCCGATCTTTGCTCAACCTATCGGGCAGCAGCCTATTGGTCGTATTTTGCTTTTCTGCTGTGGAACCTCATCGGCACATACTGGATGATGATGGCTACCGTGGGAGGAGGAATAGCTGCTATTCTGGCCAACAGTGTACTCATGACCATTCCTTTTGTCCTGCAGCGCCTGGCGCTTAACAAAGTCGAGCATCCCCTTCCACAGTCCCTATTAGTGGCATCAGCCTGGACCGGTTATGAATACCTGCATCACTTTTGGGATCTTGCCTGGCCCTGGCTCGCCCTGGGAAATGGATGGGCCAACTACACTCACCTTATTCAGTATATCTCTTACACCGGTTATCTTGGCATTAGCTTCTGGGTGGTATTTTCCGCTGTCCTGTTTTACGTGTTTATCAAGCATTCCTATCGGAAGAAAGTGCTCACACTGGCGCTCACCGCCACCCTTATTGCTCCATTGATATCCCTGGCAATGCTGACCTTTCAATCTCAGGAACGACCTGAGGATCAATCGTCTGTTCGACTCGTCCTCGCGCAACCCGATTTCGACTCCTATGCTACCCATTACGGCTACAAGAACGCGATCGAGCCATTGCACGCCATCATGAACCTGAGTGATTCCCTGCGGAATAAACGTACAGATGCGATAATTTGGCCCGAAAACGCGGTGCAGCCTTACATCAGCAATCGCAACATGTCCAATCGGACTGCCAACAAGATCAAACGCATGATACGGGATACCAGCCGTCAATGGGGCGTCCCTATTGTTACGGGGGCTACTTATTTTGAATACTTCAAGCCCGACACCCAGGCATTGCCTCCCCTGGTTCGAAAACCCAACAGCGTGGCTCCCTATATTTATTATAATGCCGCCGTAGGATTCTTTCCCGAACGAACTCTATCAGTGTACAAAAAGGTACATCTGGTTCCTCTCGTTGAACGGATTCCGTTTTTGCTTTTTCTACGCCGGATCGATCCTTTCGGGATTCAGTGGCATGAGTTGCCCTGGTACGGGCAAGGCACTTCCTTCACTCAATTTAAGATTTCCAATACCCGGACACCGGCCCTGGTTTGCTACGACTCGGTTTTTCCTCACTGGATTCGGGGTTTTGTCAACCGCGGTGCCGGTTTCCTTACGATCATTACCAACGACGGTTGGTGGGGCAATACCAGCGGACACCTCCAGCACTTTGCCTATGCACGGCTTCGAGCAATTGAATTCCGCAGATGGGTGGCCCGCAGTGCAAACAATGGAATTTCAGGTCTAATTTCTCCCGACGGCCGCGTAGTTAAACGGACTGAATACAAAGCACAAACTGCGATTACCGCTAACGTGCCCGTTCGAAATGACTTAACCTTCTTTGCAAGATTTGGAGGCTGGTTGCCGATTTCTTGTTTGGTAATGATCGGAATTTGGCTTATCCAGCTGTCATATCGAGCTTTCAAAATCCGTTAGTTGGATCTTATAGAAACGGTGATATTAAATTTCAAATTGTGATCGGTTCTGGGAAACACGCCTGACGACTTGGGCATCAGTTTGCTAAAGCTGTACTCAAAGTCGGCCTTGATGGTTTGAGAAAATGTATATCCGACAATGGCTGATGCCTTTAACCTAGACTGGCCGGTAGGCGGCTGGGGATTAAACTGATATTGATTGGGGTCTTTGTTTAAATCTGCCGGGGGATCCTGAAGAGCTCTTTGCAGATCGGTACCTAAAGAGTATTGCATTTCGGTATCTTCCAGAAAACTGGAATTGACCGTAATATTGACCGCATTTTTCAGCCGATCCATAAACGGCAATTTAAAATTGTCAATCCGATAGTTAAACGAAAACTTGAAACCGCGGGAGATTTGTTCCGTAACGGTCATACTGGAAAGTCCCAGGCTGCTTATCTTGCTGTATTCATATTCTATTGAAGTGCGGAGACCGGATTTCCAACTGAAGTTAATTCCGACCAATGGACTGAATTTTTTCTCCAGGTTAATGGAACGAGGCTCAAATTCCGGCCGATCCGTGATTAACTGGTACGCACCCAGCCCCGTACTTGAACGGGATTCCGGATTCGGATTGAGCCCCCATCCCAATCGATAAGTACCCGTGTACCGGTGGTTCAACGAAGCCTGTTGGAGATGGTTCTTAAGCCAAGGCACCTTGTCGGCCCATCCCGACCAACTCACACGCCAGTTCGGTTTGGGAAAGGCCATAAAACCCAGCTCGCCAATTACGCTGCTGGATCCCAGGTACGCACTGCGAAAATCTTCCTGCAGCGACGTTCGCCCCAACACGCTTCGTCCATCCTGGTTCCCTGTACTGTCACTTATAATCGGGGTGTCCCCAATATCGGCAAAGGCTCTTTTCAATTGCGATCGGAAAAGATTTTCATATCCGCTTCCGAAAGCCCAGACCGTGGAAGTCACTTTGCCCTGCTGATTCTTTAGGGCGTCTATATCCTGGCGGCTGGTCGACTTATCCCACTGTACATTCCAATTTAACTCGACCGATAAATTTTCAAACGGAGATAATCCCGTATTTACCGATATCTGGTTCGACAAACTCTGACTGGAGGGCAATCGGACCTGTTGTCCTTCCACATCCACCAATTTATCCCGTCCTATCGTGTTCGTCAAACCGGTTCGGAAGGACATGGGAGGCGAAAAATGGGTGGAGCTATGGCGGTTAAAGGCGTCAAAAATCCTGGCTCCCCCGGCATATCCGGTTTGCTGCGAGCGGGTGCTGTTTGAGTAGGATACATCGATCGTCTCCATACTCAAAGCGGTACGGGCCAACTGCTTGCCCACCGCAGTCGCTCCTTTGATCAGGGGATTTACCCGGGTCGTATCTTGCTGGGATTGGCGCCTGTTTCTGCTGCTGTTGCTGTCACCATCTTTCAAATTCTCATACCAGTCCATTCGACTCAATAAATTCTCGAGATTTAAAGTGGTACTCTGACTGAGGCTGAAATTGTTAGCAAGGTTTGCTCCCAGGTCGGAACCGCGAGCACTGTTATCCCATGTAAATCCACCGCTGTAACTGGCATTGTATGAGAGCCATTTCAAAAAATCGACCTGTCTTAACTGCGGACTCCAGGAAGCCGAATAGCTTTCTTGATAACGCGCTCGACGGGGAGACAATGAGTCCGACATCAATTCTTGAAATACGTCAAAGGTTGGTTTTACCCGAAATCGGGTGGAATCCTCGGGGTTTGCCGGATTATTAATTGGTTCTATACCCTCATTGGAGATATCGAACGTTGACTGGGTTTGGAACGAGGTTGAAATCGTGGGCATAAAGTTGTAATTCAAGCCGAAATTGG
>CAJXOW010000055.1 GCA_913057825.1 uncultured Balneolaceae bacterium
CGATATATATCGGCTCCCTCCCGTTGTCGGACAGCGCCCGGGTGAATGTCTGGCGCGATATCAAAGTCTATAAACATTATGCCTACATCGTTGCCGACAACGCCGGAAACCACGGCATGCAGGTATTCGACCTGCACAAGCTGCGGGATTATAATGGGGAGCCGATGAACTTCTCGGAAGCGGCTCATTATAGAAAAGTTCACAGTGTTCACAATGTAGTCATCAACCAGAGTACCGGTTTTGCTTACCTCGTAGGCAGCAGTGCCGGCGGTACGACTTGCGGGGGCGGCTTGCATATGGTCAATATCCAGGATCCCCTGAACCCAAAATTCGCCGGCTGCTTTACGCATCCCAATACCGGAAGCAGCGGGAACGGATATACCCATGATGCCCAGTGCGTGACCTATCATGGGCCGGATAAGCAGTATAAGGGAGATGAAATCTGCTTTGGCGCTAACGAAAATGCTATCAGCATCGCTAATGTTACCGACAAGGAAAACCCCCGTCCGATCGCCTCTGCGTCCTATCCCGATCACGCTTACGTCCACCAGGGGTGGCTGACCGAGGATCACCGGTATTTTTATCAAAACGACGAGCTGGATGAAATCAACGGAAGTGTTGATCATACCCGTACCATTATTTGGGATGTAACCGATCTGGACGATCCGCAGTTTGTGAAGGGTTATCTTTTGGATAACACCTCATCCGACCACAATCTCTACGTCAAAGATGAGTTGATGTACCAGTCCAACTACAAGAGCGGGTTGCAGGTATTGGACATCAGTGATCGTGCGAATCCGCGCAAGGTAGGGTATTTCGATACCCAGCCGTTTGATGATGACAGCCCGGGCTTCGCCGGAACGTGGAGCAACTACCCGTTTTTCAAGAGCAACATTATCATTATGACCAGCGGTATGGAAGGATTGTTCATCCTGAAGAAACAACCGCAGCAGAATTTGTAAATAACAAAATTTGTTTCGACAAATTTTGTTATGCTCCAGGCTCCATGCTCCACGCTTATTCAAGCTGGTTGAATGATTTTGTGTATACACTGTGTTATAACCAGCAGGAATAAACGTGGAGCATGGAGCCTGGAGCTTGGAGCAAAAATCAACAACCTTTGATTTTTCTATGCATCACAAGAAATCCTTTTTATCACGATTTTTCACCTTTACGCTAATCGCAATTATTGGATTGGCTGCCCCGTGGGCTGCCGGGGCGCAGTCCGGAGAGACTAATGAAGCGTCCGGCCAGCGGGTGTATGTCTGCAATCAGGGGGAAGCAACGTTGAGTGTAATCGATGTCGAATCCCTCGAAGTGGTGGATCATATCGATCTGCAGGAGCTGGGCTTTTCTGAGAATGCCAAACCGCACCATACGGTAGCCGAGCCGGACGGATCCCACTGGTATGTAACCTTGATCGGCGAGAATCGGGTATTGAAGTTTAACCGGGATAATGAGCTCGTTGGAAAGGCCAAAATGGAGGTGCCGGGATTGATTTCTTTGCACCCGACTCGCGACTGGCTGATGGTGGGTCGATCGATGAGTGCGGTCAATCCGCCGCAGAGTATCGGGGTAATCGACCGGTCCGATATGCAAGTCAAGAAAACCGTTGAAACATTTTTTGCTCGTCCCCATGCCATTGCTACGACGCCCGACGGGAAGTGGACACTGGTCGGCAGCCTCGCAGCAAATCAGATCCTTTCGATCAATAATGAGTCGGGCGAAACCCATCTGTACCGATCCGAAGGTAAAACCCATGTGTACGTTGATTTCGAGATATCCCCCGATGGAAATACGATGGTGGCTACCGGACAGATGTCCGCCAAGGCACTGGTTTTCGATATCAGTGATCCCTCTTCATTAAAACTGACCGATTCAATCGAAGTGAATGCACAACCGTGGCACCCCGTATATTCTGCAGACGGTAAACAGGTTTATTTCGGTAACAAAACGGCTCACTCCGTTACGGCGCTCAATATGAAAGATCGCAAGGTCGAAGGCGTGGTTGAAGGCGAGGGAATCGCCCAGCCGCACGGGAGCGCGCTTTCGGTCGACGGGAAATACGTGTTTATTTCCAATAACAATCGAAAAGGGACCTTTAAAGGTGGACAAACCCCGGAGGATGACGATCCCAATGGTACGGTTACGGTGATTAACACGAAGACCCACAAGATTGAAAAAGTGATCGAAGTGGAGGCGTATCCGTCGGGTATCGGCACGCGTGCACGATGGTGAGATAGAAATATTTAAAGTACAACAGATTGCAGTTATATCCCTTGAGAATGAAGCATTATCATATAGTTTTTACTTTTTTGTCAGCTGTTCTCATAACTATTGCGGGATGTCGCGGAACACGCACGACAAACCAGAATGAAAAATCATCTTCTGCAACACAGCAGATCGCCTTTAAACGCCTGATTGATCCCTTTCCGGTATATGAAGATACCGGGTCTGCATTGACGCATCCGTTTCAAGGGGGATTCAATACCCCGCGTCCCCAGTTTGTGGATATCGACGGGGATGGAGATGAGGACTTGTTTGTGCAGGAAAATACCAACGAGTTGATCTTTTTCCGTAATAAGTCGGCCGAGTCGGGCGGCGGACTGCAATGGAAGACTAACCGGTACCGGGATCTCGACATTGGCGAATGGTTTCGGTTTGTGGATTTGGATAAGGATGGGGTCATGGATCTGCTAACCGAACAGCCATACAGTTATATCCGATATTATCACAACGAAGGAACAGCACAAAACCCGAAATTTGTCCTCGCGGCCGATTCACTGCGAGATGTGAACGGCAAGCCGATCTTTTCCGACCGGCAAAATATCCCCAATGTCACCGAAATTGACTGTGATGACAAACTCGACCTGTTTATCGGTCGGCTGGACGGAACCATCACCCGTTACGAGTCGGTCGGACGCAACGAGCGCGGAATTCCGCAATTCAAGTTGGTCAGCAAGCAGTTTGAGGGCATCGAAATCGTCAAGGAGGTTGGCGGTTCGTTACACGGTGCCAACACCCTCACTTTTGCCGACATTGACAATGACAACGACCAGGACCTTTTCTGGGGAGATTTCTTTGAGCCCGGCTTACTGCTCATCGAAAACACGGGATCTTGTGGAAATCCCGTGTTAAAGGGAGAGCCCGAACCCTTCCCGCCGTCCAATCCCGTCAAATCCAGCGGATACAATGCTCCCGCTTTTGCCGACTGGGGCGGTGACGGCGATCTCGACCTGTTTATTGGCGTGCTGGGCGGGGCCTACAATGCCAACAAAACCCTGGCAGAGAACTTTTACTTTTATGAGCAGGGCAAAAAAGGTCGATTCAGACGTCGCTCGAAACAATTCATCAACAGTATTGACATCGGCAATGAAAGCAAACCGGCTGTGGGCGACCTAGACGGCGACGGTGACAATGATCTACTGCTTGCAAACAAAATCGATCCCGAACAAGGCAACACCTCACTGGTATATCGATATGAGCACCGTTCGGAAAAAGAGAAGCCTTCCCTGCATATGAACGATACACTGGAACTGCCCGAGGCCTATCATTACGCCCCGGCACTTGGCGATTTGAACGGCGACGGTTTAGACGATTTGCTGCTGGGAAACTGGAAAGGTCGTGTTGCCTATTACCGGAACACAGATAACGGTTTTGAAAAAGTAAGCAGTGACTATATCGGACTTGAGCGCGTCAGCCACAGCGTTCCAGTTCTGGGGGATCTCGACGATGACGGCGACCTGGATCTGATAGTGGGAGAGTCGGGCGGGGGGATTTTTTACTTTGAAAACAAGGGAAGTAGCCGGGAACCGAATTTTGTCCGCCAAAAAGGTGCATTTCCAGATATCTCCGTTGACCGCCGCAGCACGCCGGCTCTGAACGACATCGACGGGGACGGCGATCTGGACCTGTTCCTGGGTAGCAAGTCAAACGGCATGGTCTTTTTTCGTAACACCGGCTCAATCAAAAAGCCAAAGTTTACCTCAGATGCTTTGTCAGATTCTGTCAATGCTCCTGTCCTGGCTGTTCCCCGGTTTGGTGATCTTGACGAGGATGGGAGAAAGGAATTGCTAATGGGGCTTGAGAGTGGTGGTGTGCTTTTTTATTCGGTAGAAGATTAAGTTTGTTTTCATCCTTTATGATCTCGATGTATTACAGGTGTTTGGAGACTTGCTTTAAACAGGTTATTGCTTTTTTTAGTCCTCCCCCTTACCCCCTCCGAAGGGAGAAGTTGAAGGCAACCGAGGTGAAAAAACGTCCCCCTTCGGAGGGGGTAAGGGGGAGGACCCTATACGGCAAAATTAATTAAAAAAAGCTTTTCCAATACTAATCAGAAAGGGAAAGGAACCCATCAACATTATCATTCACTTAGCCAGCAGCTCATCAATTTTCTCTTGCAGTTTATCCCTGCGCACATCTTTGGCTGCTATGTTGCCTTTTTCGTCGATGATATAGGTTCGAGGGATGTTATTGATGTTGTAGTTTTCAGCGAGGTCGGATGCAAATCGTTCGTGAATAGCCGCCTGGGGCCAGTTCATTTGTTTTTCCTCCATCATGGCCAGCACGTCTTCATCGGATTTGTTAAAGGCGAGTCCGACCAGTTGAAATTCCTCCCCGTCGAATGTGTCGTGGATTATTTTGAGATGGGGGATATACGGCAGGCAGGGCCCGCACCAGGTGGCCCAGAAATCGAGCAGTACTAATTTACCCTTTAAGTCCGCAAGCGAGATCGTATCCCCCTGGAGTGTATGGACTGTAAATTCCGGGGCCTTCATGCCGACTTGTAGATTTTCCAGCTCATACAGACTTCCTTCTGCTGCGGCTACATCCCCCGAGTCGGCGTTCATGTCGATAATCTGTTGAAAGAGCTCTTTGGCACGTTCCCGGTTATTTTCCTGGAGATGGTACGTACTCATTTTGGATAGAATTTCCGACTCACCGACCGGGAAATTCACTTTCTGGTCGAGTTGCTTCAAAATATCCAGGTACGCCGCCTTGGCCGGCGGATCGCTCCGGTAGTAGGCGTTGGGGATATAGGAGTAGATACGCCCCCAGGTGGCCGAGTCGATTTCTATTTTTTGAAGAGCCCGGGTGACTTGCTCGTGGTTGCCCGTATTGCCCCAGTAGAGAAACGCCCGGGCAATGGCATCGCGACCTTTCTTGCTATCGGGATTTCGTTGGTAGTAGTCGAAATAGATCGGGGCCAGTTTATTTTGCAGGGAATCCGAATAATTGCTTTCAAGTACCTGGGCGCGGGTACTGTCCATGTACGATTCGAAATTCCGGTCGGTTAACTCGGGCGAGGAACGTTCACAGGCACCGGATGCTATTAGAAAACATAAAAATAAGGAAAATCCAATCTGTAATTTATTCATAAGATGGCTTGGGAAAGATGAAATTACGCGAAACGGTGATAAATAGTTATTAAATACTTTGAATAAGATAGGTCATCAAAATATATAAATAAAAAAATCACTATTAATTATTAGGGTAAATTAATTATTTTCTTAATGTCCGAAATAATATGTTGGAGAATGAAAGATATTAGTTGCACTTCTTGGTATTTACTAACGTGTAGGTTTTGATGTTACCTATTTATAGATGTTGACCGAATTCGGTTAAGTAATTTTTTTGTACAGGGTCAACAGCCCCCCATTGTCATCCAATAAGTAAAAAGATCCAAGAATTAAGCTGGTAGCGATCAACTCTGTGAAAGGAGTTATGCTGTATTAATAGTAAGGCTAAAAGTAAGTTCGTTTTCCCGTCACAATAAAAAAGAGGAATAAAGTCATGAATAAACTAAAAGGTACACTCGTCCTGTTGGTTCTACTGGTGATGATTATGCCGGTCAATGCTCAAATTCACGATCCCCGTGCACTGGCTGCAGACCCAACTGAAGCTGACGGTCCCATTGCTCCGGTACTAGAGGGTTTGGGGGACTATCACTTCCCGGTAACGACGCAGAATCTAAAATCCCAGCAGTTTATTGATCAGGGATTGCGATTGACGTATGCGTTTAACCATTCGGAGGCCCTGCGGGCTTTTAAAGAGGCCGCCCGATTGGATCCGAATAACGCCATGGCCTACTGGGGATGGGCATTGGTTTTGGGGCCCAACCTTAATCTGCCCATGATGCCCGAGGTAGTACCTCAATCCTATCAGGCGATACAAAGAGCATTAGCCCTGATGGATCGGGTCTCCCAGCGTGAACGCGACTATATAGAGGCCCTGGCAAAAAGATATACTTCAGACCCCGAAACAGATCGTAAACCATTGGATCTGGCATATGCGAACGCAATGAAGGAGTTGTCCGTAAGATATCCGGACGATTTGGATGCAGCGACGCTATATGCAGCGGCACTCATGAATCTGAATCCCTGGAATTACTGGAACCTGGACGGCAGTGCAAATAAGAATACTGAAGTGGTACTGGAGGTATTGGAGTCGGTAGAGCAGCATAATGGGAAACATGTGGGAGCCTTGCACTACTACATTCACGCCGTGGAAGCTCGTCACCCGGAACGGGGAGAAGCGTTTGCGGATAAGCTGGTGGGATTGATGCCGGGCGCCGGGCATATCGTGCATATGCCAAGCCATATCTACATGCGAGTGGGGCGTTATGCAGATTCATACGAATTGAACAGGCGAGCGGCGGAAGCCGATGAAAGATATATGGCTCAAAACCGGACCCAGGGAATATATCCTCTGAACTACTATCCTCATAACCTTCATTTTATGACTTGGTCGGCGATGGTATTGGGTCGTCCCGAAGTCGCTCTTGGAACCGCCCGTAAAATTGAAAAGAAGGTCCCTCCTGAACTATCCTCCAATAAAAACATCTGGTCGCTTTACGAAACATTTTTATCACAGCCGATGTTTGTCATGGTTCGTTTCGGGATGTGGGAGGAGATGCTTGTCGAGCCGAAACCGGCGGTAGATTCAAAATATATGAACGGTATCTGGCATTACGGACGGGCCCTGGCCTATTTACATACCGATCGTATGGCAGAAGCACGCCGGGAACTTCGTAATTTGACTCAAATACGTGAGGAGATGGCGGGAATCAAACATTATATTGGATTCGGGGTTACGGAAGATCTCTTGAAAATTGCCGAGGAAATTGTATTGGGTGAAGTTAAGTTTAAGGAGGGCAACACCTTGGAGGCTTTGGCCCATCTTGAACGAGCCGTTCGGATGGAAGATGGTCTAATGTATAGTGAACCGCCCGACTGGTACTTCCCCGTTCGCCATATGCTGGCAGCCATGTTGATGGATGCCGGTCGACCGAAAGAAGCCGAGGTAGTCTATGCAGCAGATCTACGCAAGAATCCTGAAAATGGCTATTCGTTGTTTGGTTTGAAAACCGCCTTGGAGAAACAGGGAAGAATGGAAGAGGCTCAAGAAGTGGAGTTGCGTTTTAAACGTGCCTGGAGCGGAGCTACCCACCAATTGATCACTTCTCGCTATTGATTTTAGGATATGAGAAAGGAGGATATATTATTCGTCCTCCTTCTCAATATCTGCATATTTCAGGCAGAGGGTCAGCATCAGTCCATATCCCAGATGCATGACGAGGCCCGCTAACAGCATGCGCCCGGGGAACCAGGTCTTTGAATAAAATATCCCAAAGGTATCGCCGGCTGCCTGGGAAACCAGCGGAGAAACGACGAGTGCAGCCACCAGGGAAATAAGTATACCATATATAAACCCCTGAATGGCCCAATTGCCGGGGATCCACTGCTGCAGAAAAACGACCCAGATCAACGCCAGGATGATTCCGATAATCATGTAGGCCGCGTTGCCCCAGAGGATGGAATAGACTTCCGACTGGTGAATGTGGTTAAAGGTTTCGGCCAGGAAATAGCCGATATCGATTAGCGGCAATCCCAAGCCAGCCTGCAGAAATGCAATCATCGTCATCGTAAAAGTAGCAAATAAACCGGCGATAATCGTTCGCCAGAAAACCCGTGTACTCATTTTATCCCCTTTTTAAATTAGTTGGTGATTATACTTCAACATAATATGGGTATAGGGAAGATAAAAAACAGATCTTTATTTATTATCGGAGGTCTTTGAAAACCCGGGCGGCGGTTCCTTGCTCGTATACTTTTCTTCGGTTGGATGCATTGAACGGTTAACCGCCCCTGTATACGACTATCGTTATTACTGCCTGCTACCCAGAAAATTATTATGCTTCGGAACCGCCGCCCGGTTTTTCAAAGACCTCTATCGTTTTGTGAGGCACCTGGAATGTACTATAAAAATAATATTTTGCATTTATTGACTTCCTTTACAACCTGTTGATATTGTGCCCGGTCAAGTAGGAGATTCCCATTAAAGTCAGGAGGATCAGGGGAACAAGTATTTTTAAGGCTGGATCTCCAGCGGTAAAATGGGCGATGGAAGCGGAGAATAAGTTTATGGTGAATCCGGCGTAGACCCACTCGTTCAATCGTCCGCTAAACGGTACGAGCATTAAGGCAACACCGGCCAGCTTAGCGACTCCCAGGATATAACGCAGGTAGCCGGGATATTCCAGATGATCAAAATTCTGGGCCATTTGGGGATCAAAGAGCAGCCTGATTCCAATGGCAATGATGATTGCGCTGAAAATACCGGTTGAAGTCCAGTAAGTAATTTTGGTCTTGTTCATGGGTTTTGAGTTGGTTATAGTTTAACGTTTGGTAGATAGTGAGTAGCTTGTATTGGTCCTCCCCCTTTCCCCCTTCGGAGGGGGAAAGGGGGAGGATCGAGTAAACAAACTAAATAATACAAACAGGTTTGTATTCGTGTATTTCATACTTTTTTGGGAGGACCGAAGACATCTGTAAAAAGTTTAAAAAGAAAGTCTCCCAACTCTATACGAAGCAAGAAGCCTCCCTGTAAAAAATCACTCATCCCTGTCACCGGGCAGCTCCCAGTTATCATCGGCTCCCTTATTCTGGATCTGTGCAATCACGTTTTGCTTGATGTAGGATTTTACCTCTTCGTTGCCGGTCATCGTCAACCAGACCGGACCGCGATTCGGGGTTACTTCCAGATTGAAGGTGAAAAACGGGCAGCACAACCGCTCGCGGGCGATAAAAGCACCGGCTTTTTCGATAATATCGGTCTGGGTTGGCAGTTGAAATGTGTACCCGTCTGCAACTTCCTGCCAATCTACGACCGACTCGAATACCTCCTCACTGTTTTGTTTGTGAATTTCTCGCTCTTCTTTTTCGATTGCCGTAAAGTCACACGCAATTGGTTGAGTAGAGGTCATAGGAAATGCGTATTTAATTATGTTTTATTGTTTAAGAATTTTAAAACACTAAAACATAAACACTGAGTATTTTGGTGTCAAGGGGACCTGCTTAATTGTTTGCAGGATTTAAAACAGTTAAATTATGAGATGAGAAATAAATATCGGGTTACCGATCTATTGTCGAAAGGTTGGCCCGGTGGACCACATTCAACCAAACTTCAATATGTTACCTGACAAGGAGCTTACGGAGGCTTTTAAAGCGCTAGGGAACCGCAAACGACTGCAAATAATGAAGTTGCTGGTGGAACGGGTACATACCTGCTGTCAGGTCAACCGGGAAGAAGATTGTTGTATGGAAGAGCCTACCTGCGATTTTGGAAGTCTCAAGGATAAATTGGAAATCTCGAAATCCTCCCTTTCTCTTCATCTGAAGGAGCTTCGTCGGGCCGGTTTGGTAAAATCAATTCGACGGGGACGTCAAATGGTCGTGCAGGTGAATCCGGAGCGACTGGAAAAGCTCAAGGAGTTTTTTAAAGTGTCCATCGACCGACATACGCGTCAGTGGATGAGTGAACAGGCATGATTTACCCCTAAGTTGGCTGGATTTGCTACTCTTTTCCTACCGATAGCGGTTTGAGTCTCTATTCGGCCACTGCCTGAATACATATGTATAAAGGGGAAACGCTCAAACAGTCGGGGGGCAAAAGCTTGTACTGTTGAAAAATTATCCCATCTATACGCTGGCTACCACAAATATTTGCAACTAACCACTTCGGGGCGGGAAAAGTTGCGATTGATGGGTTGATTGACATTAAGCAGAATGCAACAACTGGCACTTTCAATTTAAAGGAGGCAGAACCATGTTACGATCTAAATATACGTTACTTATCATGATCATTATGTTTGTCGGCACAAGTATGGGATGGGCACAGCCCCCGGAGGAGATAAATAGCGATGCGGAAGCTATTGACTATATGCATAAACTCATTCTTAAGAGTGATTACAAGACGCTAAAAGATTATCTTGGCGAAGGAGCTAATGTGAATGCCGTGGATGACCTGGGAAATTCAGCATTGCATTATGCTGCCAAGATTGGCGACAGAAAGACGATCGATCTGCTTGTCGAGCACGGAGCAATAATTAACCAGAGCAATATTACAGGTACGACCCCTCTTATGATGGCAGCCAAGTATGGGAATAAATATACCGTCAAAAAACTGATCGAACATGGGGCGGACAAGTCGATCGAAAATAATTCCGGCTACACAGCCTATGTATTTGCCCGGGGATACGGTCGACATGAGGTGGCGGATGTGCTCCAGCGATGAACGTATGTGTTAGCGTGTGTTCCGAGCTGAATTTGACTGATGGTACGAAAATGAAAGGTCTGCAAACATAAACAGCTACAGGATAAACAAGTTATTCCTGTAGCTGTTATTTTGTTGTATCTTCCAGCAGGATTGGATAGATAACCTATAAGAATCGATGCTGGATATATTCTTTATGTAGTAAGTAGGTAACAATTGTAATATTCTACGTCAGTTACCGTATGGGGAAACGCAGCTCCATTTCGATCATTCCCGTAGTTGGCCATGCAATTTAGGTTATGCCACTTCCTGTTTTAAAGACTGATCCTGTTCCTTTTTCAGGTCAAACGCCTCGGTCTGCCAAAGCAGGTCATCCAGGAATTTTCCGGTGGTCTGTTCAAGGCGATCTTGCCGAGGTTCCAGGTCGGCGTCGAAGGCATCCTGGACCTTTGGTACCAGCAGTTTTTGTGGCATAGGGTACCCGCCCATGCTCAAGATAATATGTTGCAGCTGGTTGGAGGCATTAATACCGCCGAATCCACCCGCCGATGCTGTTGCGACACCGATCGGTTTACCCTGAAACTCCTTCCGAAAATAATCCAGTGCATTTTTCAAGACGCCCGATACGCTTCCATGATATTCGGGGGAAACCAGTATCAGGGCATCCGACTTGTCCAATCGATCGCTTATTTCCACTGCATCCTCCGGCGGTTCCGGGTGGCGTCCGACCCGTTCCCTGAGCAGCGGAAGGGTATATTCTCCCAGGTCAATGAGATCCACGGAGATTTCCCGTTCGTTCAACTTTTGTTCCAGATAATACGCTACTTTTTGAGATTGTCGTCCCATGCGAACGGAACCGGTTATAATGGCAATGTCAATCATGAGCTAATAAGTTTTCAGTTAAACAATTGTAGTTACAACTATTGTATAGATGTATATAATTAATTTGAGGCAAAGAGTCAACTCTCTTGTAATGACTTTCCTCTGACAGGCTAATGTCTATGGGAAGGGTGGGGACCCGTGTGAGGTATTAACAAACAGGCGATGGCGAGCTAATATAAAATCCCGGGAAATTTAACCTGTTGCTGCAAAGTCTGACGCAATTGCTTTCGGGCCCGGTGCAGTCGAACTTTTACGTTACTGGGAGAGATGCCGAGTTTTTCGGCGGTACGCTGCGTGCTCATCTGTTCCATTTCTCGCTTGATATATACTTTTCGGTAGGTGGCCGACAATTCATCAATGGCTTGACCTAGCAACTTCTGCAGGTTCTGTTGTATAATATCATCATCGGGGGTTTGTTCGGTGCTTTCCAGGCGGATTTCTTCATCCGAGTTCAGGTTAAAGTCATGCAGATCGGAATATCGCTTTTGCTTGTTTATATACTTGAGAGCCTCGTTAATGGCAATGCGGGTGATCCAGGTCGAAAATTGGGCGTTTCCCCGCCACGAATCCAGGTTCTCGTATGCTTTCATATAGGTTTGCTGCAGGGTGTCTTTAATCGCATCTTCGTCTGAAATATAGGAGCGCTGTATGCGGAAAAGCCGGTCATTGTGCCGCTGTACCAGCAGCTTGAATAGAAAGGTATCTCCCCTGAGTATTTTGTATATAATCTGCCGATCGGATAAATCCTTGTACTGCCTGGCACGTTTCAAGCCATTTTGTTCGGCTTGCTGCTCACTAATGAACTGTAACATAATAACCTCCGGTACACATTGATTTTAATGATAATGGCACCCGTCGAACTTTCGACGGACACCCTGCTTGCTTCTTCAAGAAATTACTTTGTATTTAATCTTATATTATTGTTCATATGGTTTTTCAATGTCAAAGTATAAATGATATTAATAGTAACCCTTTGGTGGATCTCTGCTGATTTTAGCGAGCTGCGATTCCGAAGCGGGAATCGATCACTAAAGTTTGTAGTTGATTGATACGGTCATACCCATCGAATAGAGTTCCACATTTCCCCATCCGACTTCTTTAATGGGTACCTTCAGATAAGGCTCGGCGCGCAGGCTCCAGCTTCGGAGGATGTCATATTCATATCCCACCGAAATATTTGCGTTGCTCATCCAGTGCTTCGTACGGGTTTTGCCGCTCCATCCCCGGGGACGATTGGATTGCGTACCATAACTTCCGCCGCTACCGTAATCATACTGGTAATCTTCGTTCAACATGATGTAGGAAGAGATACCGGCAGTTGCATAGAAACGGGAATTACCCAGATTAAGGAAGTTATATTTTAAACGGACCGGTATGTCCAGCAGCACGCAGTCGCCGATGATTTCTCGGGGGACAGGGTTGTTCGACCAGTATCCTGTTCGAGGATTGTATTCGCTGCCTCTGGAGGAATATAAAACTCGTGATCGAATGAGACCGGTCGCAATACCCAGGTTCTTGCCCAGGTTATACTCAACCGTTACACCATATTCATGTCCTGGTTCATAAAAATTCGACAGGGACCCCGTGGTGCTCAGATCCGGTCCGAGGACCAAGCCGAGCGCGAAGCGACTTGGCGATTGACGCCTCGGCGTGTCGGCTGCAGCTGCTATCGCTTTGGTATCTGTTTTATGGGGGATACCTGTGGCTGGCGACGCGCCGGGACGAACGTTTCCGGCTTTAGTAGTACGTAATCCTGCAAGATCCGTTGTTTGCAGTTCTCCGGAAGCGGAAATATCAGCAGCGGCGAAAGATTGCAGGGGGATGGGAGATCTGTTTGTTTGATTGTTGAGATCCTGGTCTTGTCGTTCAGGGGTGGTCTTTTCCGCCTTGGGATCCTTGCTAGTCGAAGTGGTGTCATCGGCCGCTGCCAGGTTGGACGTTGCCTGCTGTTCGACCGATTGTTTTATATCTGAAGGTTTATCGGGGGATTCTCGGTCGGTTCCCGAGCTTGGTGATTTTTGTTGACCCTGTTTATCCTGTTGTTGAACCTGTGAGGGGGATTCCTGTTCGGCCGACTCATACTGGCTCAACTTTTCATTTAAGCGATTGATCTGCATCTGATTATCGATCGTGATATAGGTCAGCAGTGCAAACGCCAGGATTACGGCTGCAGCCAGCCATCGCCGACGTCTTCTTCGTTTTCGCTGAAGATCCGCCTTATCCAGTCGTTCTTCCAGGCTCAGCCAGTCGTTTTCATTATACTCAATATCATACTCGTCGGCTTTTTCCCGGAATAGCCGCTCGATGGGATCTATGTTGTCGTTATGTTCTTGATCAGACATATAAAAGGTTCCGTTACCTGAAATTCCGTTCCAGAATTGATTGCAGATTCTGTTTGGCCTTCGACAGGTTCGACTTTGAGGTTCCGACACTGATATCCAGCATCTCTGCTATTTCACGGTGTTTATATCCCTCGATCACGTGGAGGTTAAACACCGTGCGGTACACCGGCGACAACTGCTGTACCATCTCAATGATTTCGTCGTACGTGATACCGCTCAGAATCTCCTCTTCGCGGCTGATTTTCTGGTCGGATACCTCTTCCAATTCCATCATTTCCTTCTGTTTCTGATTTTTGTGATAATGATTAATCGCCGTGTTGACAATAATTTGTCGAAGCCAGGGTTTGAATGGTCGATCGGTGTCGAAGTCCTTGATATTGGTAAACACCTTCATAAACGCATCATTCAGAATCGAAGCGGCCTGGTTTCTCGAGTCGGCATACCGCAGCGTAATGCTCATGCCATAGGCATAGAACATCCGGTACATCTTTTTCTGGCTGTCGCGACGTCGCTTGCGACAGCCCCTAACAAGTTCCCGTATCAAGGCTTTCTCGTCGTTTGAAATAGTAGTAGCCGATTTGGTATTATTAGGTACCCTCTTCGATTTCTAATCCACTGAGTAAATGACGTTTAATACCATTCTATAAATATTTTAGCTTGCTTCTATTAAACTATACAAGAAAAAAGCGAAAATGGTTGCCTGTGGATTTTAAAAATTCCGATAATGAGGCAATTTTTCATATATAAGGAATGTATAAAACGTCTGATTTTGGTTTTTTGTGACAAATACCTAATACTAAAGGGATCCAGTATAGATAGCCGGTGCTCGTTGATAATTATAGATTGATCTTTTTAGGAACTCTTCGAAAAACCGGGCGGCGGTTCCTTGCTCGTATACTTTTCTTCGGTTGGATGCATTGAACGGTTAATCGCTCCTGTTTACGATGATCGTTATTACTGCCTGCTACCCAGAAAATTATTATGCTTCGGAACCACCGCCCGGTTTTCCAAAAATCACTTACATTATTGCATTGTAACAGAGGGAACCAGCAATCTATTGGTTTTCGTAAGGAAGCGGGTATATCGGTAGTGGGAGTACGAAGAATTCGGACCGATTGAATGTTCGCAAAATGGTTGAAGGTTTGGTAAAAATCTGGGATAGTGGCTAAATTGGAGAGGTTGAAGAGGTTTCGATTCCGTCATCCCCGATTTTATCCTTTTTATACTGGCAAATTGTAATAGAAGTAAAATATACGGAGATGATACCATGAGCGTGCTGAAAGAGTTTAAAGAATTTGCGATGCGGGGTAGTGTGGTGGATATGGCTGTCGGAATTATCATAGGAGGAGCTTTTGGGACCATTGCAAAAAGTTTGGTTGCGGATGTGTTGATGCCACCTATTGGTCTGTTGGTGGGAGGAGTCGATTTTTCAGAATTGTTTATCGTATTGAAAGAAGGGGCGACAGCCGGTCCCTATCCGACGCTGGCGGCCGCTCAACAGGCCGGAGCGGTGACCATCAGCTACGGGGTTTTTATCAACTCTCTTATCAGTTTCCTGATCGTGGCGGCGGCTGCCTTCATGCTCGTAAAGGGGATCAACAATATACGACGGGAGAGACAGGAAGTCCCGAAGTCCGAACCAACCACTAAAGCGTGTCCCGTCTGCTTTACCTCCCTCCCCATAAAAGCACGCCGCTGTCCGAATTGCACGTCGGATCTTGACGCGGACGCGGATTCCCAGAACCTTTAAAAATTGATAATCCACCTATCTGATTTGTAAGGATCTGCATTCGTGAATGCTCTTCTATAGGAGTAACGCCGTTTCTTTAGCTTAAAGAACTGTTAATTGGCTATATCCGTTAAAGTAATTCCTTGCAATTAAATTTAATGATATCAAATATGATATCACTTTATTCGTTATCTTATGAAGAAGAAAGTGCGTAGAATCGTAGAAAAATTGAGGAATATTATGGACTATAATTACAGCCTGGATGTTTTTTACAGCGACGAAGACGAGCAGTATGTCGCCGTAAGTCCCGAGTTCGGAAATCAAATGGCGGGCACGGGCGACACCCGTGCCGAGGCGGTGTCTGAGGCTGAAAAAGCGTTGGAATTGCTGGTCGAGGATTACCGGGAAGAAGGCGATGAGCTTCCGCAGCCTAGAAAAGCACACGAATACAGTGGCAACTATAGCCTGAGAATGCCGAAATCGCTGCACGCCCAAATCGCCAAAATGGCCGAGCACGAGGGGGTCTCCATAAACCAGTATATCATCAGTAAGTTGTCCTACGAAATAGGCCTGGTGCACGGGAATATTGAGAAATCACAAGAAATGGAAGAAGTGAAATAAAAGGGGGATTTTCAGTATCAATTTTGGTGTGTGATTACGCCACATATTTGAAATATATATATATTAATAATAACTATCTTTTCCTCCGCTCAACTTGTTAAATAATCGGTCGCATTGGAAGCTTCTCTAAAAATTGGAACAGTTAAAACTGGAGTTTTGAGGGAGTTCAGTTGGCCAAATTATAAACCATATCGGGAAAACGTGAAAAACTATCTGTTTTACGGTTATAATCTTTTAAAACCCGGATCATACGTACGGCAACCACTTCCTGTTCCGGGTAGATAACCAGGTACTGCCCGAAATCCCCTGAAGCTTCATACCCGACGATTGGTCCGCGAATCGTCTGATGCCAAGGCTGAACGTTTTGTTGTTTCATCTGTTTTCTCAGCCTGACAAACTCCCTTCGACTGAATGTACTCATGAAAGCTTTTCCCAAGGCCCCCTTGCTGTCGTAGGTCCCCTGCAGTGTTGTAATTTTGTCAACCCACTCTTCACGAAACCCTGCCTCTCGAAGTTTCTCGATCTGCTTTTGGTCGATCGTGTATTCGGTTGTTTTGGGGATTCTCCACCACATCAATCCATATCCCATATATTCCGGGGATCCCTGATCCAGCATTTTTTGGACATACACTGAATCGATAAGCTGACGCCCCTCCCAGTTTCCGTTTTGTAAGACCAGCTGACCAATTTTGGCCATGGCAAGAGCTGAAAGTTTAAGTCCTGACATCGCTAGGTGATTGCCGGCCTTGTCGGTTTTCCACTCATACCGTTCGATACTCAATGGTTTGAAGAGTTCGCTTTCCAGGTATTGGTCGATCATTTGTCCCGTCGCTTTGTGAACAACTCCGGAAAGAAGGTTGACCGCCTTGTTGTTATAATCGAATTGTGTCCCGGGCGTATCCACTACCGATGCACACAGGGCGAGCTGAACGACATCCGGGCTCGGATGAATCTCCTCGCGTGCGCTTGAGACATCCTGCAAGCCTGACGTCTGGTTCAAAAGGTGCCGGATTGTAATTTTATCTTTTTGTCCCTGTCGCCATTCCGGATAAAAAGTTGCCACTGGTGTAATCAGCGAGTCGATTGTCCCCTGCGTTAGCAGACGCATTATTCCCAGTCCTATCACCGATTTTGTCATTGACATTGTATTCATAACCCAGTGTTGATCCCCATAATGATAATCCACCACCTGCTCACCGTGATTTATCACAATAAGACTACTTGAATGTGTTTTCCTGGCAGCTTGAAGCAAGGGTTGGAAATCCGTTGAGGAATTTTGGCTTAAGGCAATTGCCGGGAACAAAAAGAAGAGAATTCCCTTGAATAAGATCGATTTCATAATGATGAAAGTTTAATGATAAAGAGCAAGCAATGGTACGAGCGGAATACATAAAATGTTTCAAAAGAAAAAGCGCGCGTTTATTTCACCGGACGGGAAACTGTTTTTGCCACACTTTGCAATAAGACCCATAAAGCCGAGAAGTGCGGATTCTTCTCCCGTTTAAAGGGTCAGGCGGCGGGATTAATTAGCCGGTCAGGATTCACCGATAAATTTGATATGTCCTGTGAATGAAAAAAGAGTTATATTTATTGAATGGTTTAATTTTTTGCAGTTGATAGAAGGCCGAATTCTGGATTGGTGATTGTTTGCTCCTCCATAGATTTCTACCCATTAACTATTAAGTGTGAGGTGCCCTATGAAAGCGATGGTTTATTCGAAGTATGGCTCACCTGATGTGCTTCAGCTCAAAGATGTGGACAAACCGGTGCCGGCAGATAACGAGGTGTTGGTCAAGATATACGCCACGTCGGTCACGTCGGGCGACTGGAAGTTACGTAAGGCGGATCCATTCATTGTACGGATGATTAACGGGCTTATTCGGCCCAAAAAAACGGTGCTGGGTAATGAATTTGCCGGAATTGTGGAGGTTGTCGGTAAGGAGGTTACTCGCTTTGAAGTGGGAGATGCGGTATATGGAATGAAGGTATTCGGGGCCTACGCCGAGTATCTGACGATTTGGGAGGAAGCAGCGATTGCGTTGAAACCGGCTGGTCTGTCGTTCAAAGAGGCGGCTGTCGTGCCCAACGGGGCTACGACCGCATTGTATTTTTTGCGTAAGGCAAAACTGGATTCGGGCGACAAGATCCTGATCAACGGGGCCTCGGGAAGTGTGGGATCGTATGCTGTTCAATTGGCCAAGCATTTCGGGGCGGAGGTCACCGGCGTTTGCGGGTCCGCCAACCTTGAGATGGTCGCTTCGCTGGGAGCCGATAAAGTGATCGATTACACGAAGCAGGATTTCACCCGGGAAGATCTGATCTACGATGTGATTTTCGATACGGTGGGCAAGACTTCCTATGGGAAGTGCAAAAAGATTTTGTCGCAGAAAGGTCGGTATATCACGACGGTAGTCAACTTCGCACTGTTGTTGCAGTCACTGCGGACCTCTATCGCGGGCCGACAAAAAGTGAAAATCGGGATAGCACAGGATAATTACGAGGACCTGGTTTTAATTCGGAATTTAATTGAGCAAAACGAGCTGAAACCCGTCATCGATCGCAGCTACAACTTAAGCGAAATCCCGGAAGCACATCGCTACGTGGAAAAGGGTCACAAAAAGGGAAATGTGGTTATTACGGTCGCCGAACATGAAGCCGATCACAAAACCGGCCCGAAAGAGGTAGCCGCTTAGTTGACTGAATCAGAATAGATTGACAATTTCGCTATTTTCCTAAGCTCTGGCGGGAGTCTGTATTTGTAATAGTCAATCAGCTAATATAGCTTGTCATAAGGATAAGTTATTGCGGTATATCAAAGTAACGCTCCGGAAATCAGTTTTAATGAGAGCTGAAAGTTTCATATGGAAAAACAAATCCGAAAAATAAAATTAGGTGAAGAAGAGGAGAGGGATCTTCAATACTGGCAGTCAAAAACTCCAGCAGAACGGGTGAGCATGGTACAGGAATTGAGAGAGCAATACATTCGCCTTTTCAATAAAGAAGAAGAATATAATGAAGCTAAAGAAGCGGTGAGACAGGTTTATAAAGTCACTAAACGAACATAAGGTAAAATATCTCGTAGTTGGTGCTTACGCGGTGTCCTATTATGCCTAACCTTGAAATAAGGGGAGATATTTATTTTTCGTTGGTAAATCGGAGGGAGGTGTTCAAAAAATTACTTCTCTCTACTTTCCCGAATTGCTTCATTTATTTCGTAGAGTGACACATCGGTTTGAACGCCTTCTACGTTAAGTGAGGAATCATCTTCTTTTGCCGGTTTAAGCACAAAAGTTTGCCCGTCCCGACGTTTTATTTGAACCTCACCCTCTTGTCTGGCTTCATCTAATAGTTGAGCTAATTTTTGCCGTGCCTGTGAGTAAGTGTAGACTTTCATTATAAAACCTCCAATAAATCTATATTAAGTTTTTCGGCAACAGTCGTCAAAGCCGAGTCCAGGCTCAATAAAGGTGTTTTGTATTGCAAAGCACAATCGAGAACATACGCATCATAAGCATAAATCTGATATTTATAAGCTAAGTCGATAGACTCATTTATACGAATTTTCGTTCTTCGAATTGGTATGGATTCAAATTGTTTAATTACTTCGCGTGCACTCTTCAATCTTAGACGGTTTCGCTTAAACATGGCTGAAAGTGCATTGCCAACTTCTGCGTCTAATGTTTCTGGTGCTTGAAGATCATACCCTTTTGTTATAGCTATGATCTCGGATCGATGCTCTTCGTTTAGAAGAACAGCTAATAGAGCTGATGTATCAATTGTTAGTATCATATTTTAAATATAACAATTGTACAATTGTTATGCTGAAAAAATTTGATTCTTATTTAAGATGCACAATCGTACATCCGGAGCCGCCGCGGTCGAGGGGGGCGATGTCGAAGTCTTTGACTTCGCTGCGGTCTTTCAGGTATTCGTGGGTAATCTGTCGGAGGATGCCTTGTCCCTTGCCGTGGATGATTTCGACTTCCTCGAGGTTGGTGGCTACGGCCTGATCGATGTATCGCTGCAGCTCCTGGCGGGCTTCTTCGGCGCGCATGCCTCGGATTTCCAGGTTGGTTTTGGGCTTGGAGATGGTGGCCGAGTCGGGATTGCTGGTCTGGGTTTTTATTTTCGGTCGACGTGATTTTTTCTTGTCGGATTCTTTGAGTTTCACTAGCCGGTCGTATTCGGTGTTGACCTTGAGCCCGTTGGCCTGGACGACCGCCTTGTTTCCGCTGACCTGTACAAGCTCGCCGGTCATGTTGTTGTCCATCAGTCGGACCCGGTCACCCACTTCGGGGGATTCGAGTCCCTCGTCTTTTTTCTTCTGCTCGCGCTTCCGCTTTTCGATATCTTCAAGCTCGTCGGTTACTTCCTCTTTATAGTCCTCGACACGCTGACGGGCTTCTTTGACTTTCTCTTTGTCCTGCTGACCTTGCTTGGAGATCTGCTCGACGGCCCGCTCGATGCGCTGGTTGGCTTCACTGACGATCTTCTCGGCTTTGCGCAGCGCTTCTTCCTTGATCTTTTCTTTCTCCCGCTCCATCTTCTCGCGGCGCTTTTCGTACTGCTCCTTCTGCTCCTCCATCTCATCCTGGAGCTTGTCGTATTTACGGGTGAGCTCCTCGGCTTCCTGGGTGCGCTGCTTGAGGTCGTTGATGAGCGATTCCAGGTCGCTTTTGTTTTCGCCTACAAGCTCGGCGGCGCGGTCGAGGACTTCGTCGGACAGCCTCATGCGTCGGGCAATCTCGAAGGCGTAGCTGCTGCCGGGGACGCCTTTCTGGAAGCGGTAGGTCGGGGCGAGCGACTGCTGATCGAATTCCATCGATCCGTTGATGGCCTGGGGATGTTCGTGGGCGAAGACCTTGAGGGATCCGTGGTGGGTGGTTACGATCACCCGGGCGCCCCGGTCGATCAACTTCTCGATGAGCGACTGAAAAAGCGCGCCTGCCTCTTCGGGATCGGTACCGGCCCCGGCCTCGTCAATCAGCACCAGCGAACGTTCGTCACACTGCTCGACCGCATCCCGCATCCACTCCAGGCGGGACGAAAAGGTACTCAAATCATCTTCAATCGACTGATCATCCCCCATGTCCACAAACATTCCACTCAGCAAGGGCAGGTAGGAGGCCGAGGAGGCCGGAATCGCGTAGCCCGACTGCATCATCACGCCGCAGAGTCCGACGGTTTTCATGGCGACCGACTTACCTCCCGCGTTGGGACCGGTAATCATCAGACATTGTTCGCCTCGCTCCAAATGCAGGTCCAGCGGGACGATCTCTTCTTTCTCTTTGTTGTCGCGCTGCTGGTTGCGGAGTTTCAGATGGGGATTGTAGGCCTGCTCCAGGTTGATCGACTGGTCTTCGGAGAGGGCCGGGATTTCGGCGTCCAGCCGCAGGCTCAGTCTCGCCCGGGCGGCGATGGCGTCGATGTAGCCGATGGTTTTCAGGTTGCGGCGGATTTTCGGGGCCTGCTTGCGGACTTCGTTTGTCAATCGACTTAAAATGCGTTTGATCTCTTCCCGCTCCGAGGCCTCCAGCTGACGAATGTCGTTGTTGATGTTCAATGCTTCGGCGGGTTCGAGGTAGACCGTCTGTCCGGAGCCCGATACGTCGTGGACAAATCCCTCGATCTTGCGTTTATGCTCGGCCCGCACCGGAATCACCATACGACCGCTGCGCAGGGTGGGCCCCTCGTCGGACGTGAATCCCTCTTTGTTGGCCCGTGCCATCACCCGGTTGATCGTGTTCCGAAGATCTCCGCGCCGCTGATTCAATTCGCGGTGGATCTTCTTCAACTGCGGACTGGCATCCGAACGAACCTCTCCGTTGTCGTCAAACACCTCCTGGATCCGCTCTTCAAGCTCGCCCAGCGCCACCAGTTCCCGCGAAATATCGTAAAGAACGGGATATCGTTCCTGTCGCTCGACCAAGTAGTTTTTCACCTTCCGTATCACCCCGAGCAGTTCGGCAATCCGCGGAAACGACTCCTGCGGAAGCACACTGCCCTCGGCATCTGCCCGGTTCAGCTGCGACGAAATATCGTCGACCCGGTACAGCGGAAACGGGTCGTCGTTGTCGAGCAGCCGCATCATTTCGTCGGTCTCCGACAATTGACGGTCGACCGTCTCCCGATCGTCCGACGGCTCCATCCGCTCAATCCGCTCCCGTCCCATCGGCGAATACACATGCCGCAGCGTAGCCTCCCGCACGGCCTCAAAACCGATTTTATCCAATAAGTGGCTGGGAACGAGTTTCATGGCAATTGATGTATTAAAAGTTTGTTGCGGGTTTTGGTTTGGTTGCTTTTAGAAACAAAGCTCGAGGCTGATAATATAGAAAAAAGAGGACCCCACGGTTATATTAATAGTCTCCACACTATTTAACCAAAAACCGAGGAGGT
>CAJXOW010000056.1 GCA_913057825.1 uncultured Balneolaceae bacterium
TTGGTTTTCTAGACTTAACCAAATCTACCTATTGGGCAACACCTTCTCAATTTTTACACAAATATAGGGACGTCACCATCAAATTTCGGTTTGATTCGTGTACAGTAGAAGAATAATTATTATAAATATATTTTGATTCATCAGGATCTCCTGGTTTATCAATAATATGAGGAAAACCAGTTACATCAAATTGGCTGTATAAAAGGGAATCTATCTTGAACCAAAACTGAATTGTCCAACTTCCTTTCAGGTCTAAACCTGAAGTATCTGCTATCCGTACGTGACTAAAATTCGAAGAGGATACATTATCTATAGATAATTGATGTCCATATACTGAATTTTCAGAATCTCTTATAAAGGATATTTCCCCAAACGTCTCCCCATCTTGCGTCAAGTCAGTTTCATTCTGCAAATCCCCATCAAAATGCATTAGCAGCACCGTTGCCGAATCGGGCTCGTAGGGTCCGCCGATATTCTGCTGAGCTTGCATGCACAAGGGGTTCACATAGAAAACACATACCAATATCAGGAGGAGGATTAAGCTATATGACGAAACCCGTCTGGTTCGCATAATAATACCTGACTCTTATTTGCGTCTCCTTATTATTAACATAGCTAGCAAATAGAATAAATTAAAATATATAAACTATACTTTGATTTTAGACGGCATTTCCCAATTTACACTATTTCACTAGCAGCATCTTCCTCGATTCCCTATACTCCCCTGCCTTCAATCGGTAGATGTAGACGCCGCTTGGTAAGCCTTCTGCATTAAACGTAACCGAATGGGATCCTGCCGTCATTGGTCGGTTTACCAGCGTTTCGATCTTTTGTCCGATGGTGTTGTAGACGTTTATGGTTACCTGTTCCGACTTTGGAAGACTGAATCGAATGTTCGTCGACGGGTTAAAGGGGTTGGGATAGTTTGGTTTCAGACGAAATTTATCAGGAATATTTCCACCTGGCTCTTTTATATCAGTGGACCGTGCATAGGTGCGGACAGTGTCGCTAATGCGGAATTCGTCTATGCCACCCCATACCCCATAAAACCTGGTTTCTGGATGTGTTGGCAATGATCCCCTCCCTATAGTTAAGGAGTAGTCATTGTTTACCATTATATGAGTTTCAAAATTCCATGCCCGCTTATATATAAGCCTTGTTTCGTTATCATTATTTGAATATCGATGAACGAACAGACGAAGTTGATTCATATTATTATCTCTTGTAACCGCAACATGATACCATTCTCCCAGATTAATGATATCAGTGTCTGATTTAAAACGTTGCAGGGTTCCCTCCCCCGACACTGAATAGTCCGTTATAATTTGCTTACTGCACATATCCACATAGGTCTGAAAATTTATATCCGAAGTATCCGACCCTGCTTTCGACCATAGTACTTGATGAATAGATGTATTAGCACATATCGTATTTAAGGGACCGTAAAAGAAAACCCACATTTCTATGGTCCAAGAATTTTGCAAATCAATAGCTGAAGTATCTTGTACTTTTACATAAGCCGAATCATTGCCAGAGCTATTATTCAAGGTTAATCCTTATTGCATAGCATCAATCCACGAATATTCCAAATATCCAGCATCCCCTTCAAGCCTAGCATTTAAATCCGTTTCAATTTCATCATCAAAATGCAGTAGCAGACGGGTATGCTCATCTTTTGTATAAGGGGTGTCTATGGAATCAATCATCCGGGCTTTTAAACTACTACTTGAAATAAACACACCACTGACACGCAAAAGTAGGAAACTATATATAGGTAACCGCCTGCATTGCATATTATTCACGGCTCTTAAATGCGTATTTTTTCTAACATAGAGAATTAAAGCTTTATGATAAAGTTCCCATCTCCCTACTGCTATTATCGGAATCTCAGGGAACGCTATCCGACGTTAGATGGTTGTATATAACCCCACATCACAAGTATCAAAAAAATTATTTATCCAACCATGAAAGCAGCTCAAATTTCTGAAGCAGGCGGAGACTTTGAAATCGTTGAGAAAGAGCAACCAACCCCAAATAAAAATGAAGTTCTCATCAATATTGAGGCGTGTGGCATCTGCCACAGCGACGCTTTTGTAAAAGAGGGCATGTTCCCGGTCGAATATCCGCGCGTGCCCGGCCATGAAGTGATCGGGATCATTGAGTCGGTCGGCGATCAGGTAACCAAATGGTCGAAAGGACAACGCGTGGGGGTTGGATGGCACGGCGGACATTGCTTCACGTGCGAGGCTTGCCGACGGGGCGATTTCATCCACTGCGAAAATGCCCAAATTGCCGGTATCAGTTACGACGGCGGGTATGCCGAGTATATGACAGCACCGAAAGAGGCAGTGGTAGCCGTCCCCAAGTCACTCAAATCTGAAGAGGCCGCACCGCTCCTTTGTGCCGGAATTACCACCTTTAACGCGCTGCGGAATGCGGAGCTGCCAGCCGGCTCGCTGGTGGCTATACAGGGTATCGGCGGACTCGGTCACCTGGGCGTGCAATATGCTCATCATATGGGATATGAAACCGTGGCTATCTCCGGCAGTCCGGACAAGGAAAAGCTCGCCTCTGATCTGGGTGCCCATCATTTCATCAACTATAAGCAAGAGGATCCCGCCGAAACGCTTCAGGAACTAGGAGGTGCTGACCTTGTTCTTGCCACCGCTCCCAACAGCAAGGCCATCTCATCGGTCGTCAAGGGACTCGATACCAACGGAACCCTCTTGGTCGTCGGCGCTGCCGGCAATCCGATCGAGGTGGAGCCGATGGACCTGATAGCCGGGACGCGTACGGTTTCCGGATGGCCCAGCGGAACCCCGGTTGACTCGGAAGATACGCTGGTGTTCTCTTCCCTGTTCGACACCAAACCCATGATCGAAACATTTCCCCTGGAACAGGCAGGTGAGGCATATGACCGAATGATCAACAACGAGGCGCGTTTTCGTGTTGTTCTGACGATGGATTCGTGATCCGAACTATGCAAAAGTTTATTTCCCGGGGCTTTAAACCCGCTCCGGCAATAAGTAACTTCCATTTTTGCACTAATGTCTTGGAATCAGCCCGTCGCCGCTCCCGCGGTTGCGGGGTGGTTCCTGTTTTATATATACGGACAGAACTTCGGACTGCGAATCTTACCCTGCCTTTAGGCAATATATAGACACTGTGTTCCTATTTTAAGGAATTCTTCATTTCTCCGCTTTTCTTTAAAAAATCTTCGGCGTTCGGAAATTTGGGATCCAACTCCAGGGCGTTATTAACCGCATACAGCGCTTTTTGCTTTTTGCCCGCCGCTTTATATGCTCTCGCCAAATCATACCAATACGTTATATAGACAGGATCAATTTCCAGGGCTTTATTGATATAAGTAATTGCTTTCTCCACTTTTTCTGACTGCTGGGCCTCACCCTCAATAGCAAAACCCGGGTTCAGGCATAGAAGAAGCATAAACACCCCGTAAATTATGCCTCGAATTGTACTTCCGTTTCCTGCTCGAAGTTTTCTCATATTACCGGGAATTTTCGAATTATTTTTCGGGTGTGCCATCTGTTTCTTGCTTAACTCAACCTATCTCATTGGCAGACTTTTCACAAGTAAGCATCATTCGGTTGTCCAACCTTATCATCAGCATAACATCGGTTATAAGTATCAACTCATCCGTCTTCGAAAAGGCTTCTTTAAATGAAGAAAGCATAAAGAGGTAGGTAGAGCCAAATAGCGATAGCCTGCTTTTTTCTATAATAAAGATACCATTTATTTCCGCCACAATAGAAAATGATGCAAATCAAGTAATATCTCTGCAACAAGAAATATTCGAGCGGCAAAAGTAAGGATGCTAAATAAAACGGAGTAATCTGTCAAGATCACGAGAAATGGAAATGCAAAAACAGTATCAGGAAGTGGATTGTAGCACTTTATGGTGTCCTCTGATGGATGAGAGAATGTTAAACAAACTACCCAAGTTCAATGATTAAACTTATAAGCGTATCCTTTATAATTTCCTCTTCATTTGAAGCATATTCAGCTTGATTTGATCTAACACAATCTGATTTTTATCCGCTACTTCAAATCCTTTCTTTTTCCAAAAATTCACTCCTTTTTGGTTTTGTTCACCGACTTGCAACTGTATTTCGTCGATTTCAACTATTGACGAAATAGTATAATTAAGGAGTTTAGTTCCTATTCCTAAACGCTGAAATTCAGGTCGCACATAAAGTCTGTCTAAATGAAACGTCCTATTTTCTGTGAGTCGACCGGATAGCATCCCCAGTATTGTATCGTCCGTTTTTTGGGCTATCAGAAATATTGTGTTTGGATCCTTGACCTGCTCTTGTAGGTCTGTATAAGCGTGCCAGGATGAAGTAGTCGATTCAATGGCTGAGCTGCTCAAGATATCAGAGTAGGTATCGATCCACGTCTCATGCAGTAGTTTTTTTATGGATTGAACATGTTCGGAGGATGCTTCTTCAATCTTTATTTCCATTAGTTTAAAATATACTATTCATTAATTGGCAGATATGAATGGAAACGGTAGATACTCATACAAATTAAAAAATCGAAGATTGGCTAATGGTATGACTTGCAGAGTTCCTCTGACTCGACTTATTACAAGAGTCAGCGGGATA
Source organism: uncultured Balneolaceae bacterium (assembly GCA_913057825.1). Classification (GTDB taxonomy): domain Bacteria; phylum Bacteroidota; class Rhodothermia; order Balneolales; family Balneolaceae; genus CAJXOW01. The sequence continues at coordinate 4,626 of CAJXOW010000056.1, forward strand.
TTGAATTATAAGCTCTGGATATAGTCTTTTACAAAATTATCGTATTCCGCAAACAAGATTTCAATCATCCCATCCAATGACTCTGAATTTTTCTTTTCCAAGGCTATCGACTTTATTGACTAGTCTCGTTGCCAGAGGTAGTCTAAATTCTTCAAGTTCAGGTACAGCGGAAACAGCGATAAGCGCTAAACTGCCCTCCTCAAGCTGTTTGTAATCGAATTGGTCTTGCCTATGTAACTCTTGACTGGAATGATGAATTTTCGCCGTACAACCAATCATCATTATTACAGCCAAACATATTATAAGTTTATTCATGCCTCCCCTCCAATCGATTACGCTTTTAATAAATCAGAAGAAAACAGATTAACCGACAATTGGAGTAAGAACTGAAATACTTTCATGTTATATTTTAGTAATTATAGGTAATTAAGAGAGAATCGATTTCACTTCACCAAAATCATCTTCCTCGATTCGCTGTACTCACCCGCCTTCAATCGGTAGATATAAACGCCGCTGGGTAAGCCTACCGCATTAAACGTAACCGAATGGGATCCCGCTGTCATGTGTCGATTAGTCAGCGTTTCGATCTTCTTTCCGATGGTATTGTAGAGCGTCAACTGAACCTCCGTGGCTTCGGGCAGGCTGAATTGGATTTTCGTCGACGGGTTGAAGGGATTGGGATAATTGGCTTTTAATTGATAGGTATCCGGCGCATCACCCGGCGTGCGTATCGAAGTGGCGGTACTTAACTTGCGGCCATATATTCCTTCTCCGTCATTTGCGGTATACATGATTCCATTGGCTTTATCTACATGGAACATTCCCGGATTGGAAATTGGCAGCGTTTCATACAACTCGATGCTTCCATCTCCAATGTCCAGGCGATATATCCCCTCATCCCTGGTTGTAAAGAATAAACTGTAGGATAGATGCTGGTCTTCATAGAAGGTGGTTTCCCGTATTCGGCTCACGCTGTCCGGCAGCGCGACGACCGACTCCCATGTACGCCCCTCATCTTCACTGTAATAAATGGTATCAGCACTGGCCAGGTAGACCTGTTCCGGGAACTTTTCCGGGACATTGAATATTTGTACTTGCTCCACTGAGTCCACCGGCAGGTTTAACTCTCTCCAGTTTTCTTCCTGATCCGTAATATGAAAAATTTCGTTTTCGACCCGATAATCTATGGAGTCTGCAACGGTCGTATCGATTTTCTGTCCGAATACATAGTATCCTCCTGACTGTTGGTGCTGTATTTCCATTAAACCATGTGCTATAAGCGTATCTTTGGAAAGGTACGACCAATCTTCCCCGGCATTTCGACTTATCTTCAGAGAGGGTGGAGGCGGAATAACGGGCATGCCTCCCACTACGGATAAAAACCTGGTTTGGGAGTCAACCGGATGAAAAGTAAACTCTCCCAAACTTGGCATTGCACCGAGATAATTAAGCAAGGACTTCCGTTTGAATGTTTCCCCATTAACTGCAGTAACCCAGAAATAATGCCTGGCAAATACATAAACTGAATCCTGAAACGGATGGCGATCCAAGTCATAAAATCGCTCGTCCGACCATCTCAACCTGACATTCCATATGTCTCCGCAACTACTTGTGTGCATTAATGTATTCTCAGTTGCCACAAGCAGATTTTGTTCACTGTCGGCGCTGAACTCATCTATGGTGCTGTCTTGCAACCCCAAAAACTTCCACCGGTCGGTGGGCATTTCGCAGCCGGATTGACCCAGCCCCCATACCGGAATGAACAGCAAAACGGTCAGCGCAATGACTCCTTCTTTCCAGGAAAATTTCATAGTGTTATGTCCTCTCTCTATTCAACAGTGCCTTAATACTAAAAATTTACCTTCTATTTATCTTATCCCTCTTTTGTAAGATGACGAACGATTCGTACTTTATCAATAGACATCATTGTCGTAAGACTTGATGTCGGCGGAGAGGCTCTGCAACGGGTCTCTCCATTTTTATTTTGATCCAATCGGCGAATAGCTTGTACTACAACTCACTAATTTACTCGCTTAACAACTTCAGGTTGAAATATCCACAATAAATAAGGGAACAATCAGCATCATAGTTCTTGCAATCCCTTTCAACGAGTGACTAACCCCCTTTTTAACCTGAAATTCTCATTCCGAAATCGGAAATATCAGCTCGAAATGCGCGCCATTATCATTCTTATAGCTCATCTCGGCGTCCAGCTGATCCACCAGCGTATTGATCAAATTGACGCCCAGCGTATCCTGGTTGTCGAGCGAAAAATCATCGGGCAGACCCACTCCGTCGTCCGAAATCCGTATATGAACTTTATGGTCTTCCTGCTCGATATCAATCCAGATATTACCCTTTTCCTTCCCCTTGAATCCGTGCTTGTATACGTTGGTGATAAGCTCGTTCAGTATTAGTCCGCAGGGGACCGCCTCAGTTATCTCCAACGGGACCCGCTCCGACGTCACGTGCGATTCGATATTCTTATTTTTCGTATTCAGCGAATCATGAATCGTTTCAACCAGCTGGTGCGTATAATCTCCCAACAGAATATTGGATAGCGAATCGTGCTGATACAACTGCTCGTGGACCAGGGCCATCGTGTGGATGCGCGACTGGGCATCCTGCAAACTATTTCGAACCTCCTCGTTCAAAGTGTTATACACCTGCAGCTCAAGGATTCCGCTGACCGACGCCAGATTGTTTTTAACCCGGTGGTGGATCTCCTCCAGCAGCACCTGTTTTTCTTCGAGCGACTTATTCAAATGTTGTTCGTATTCTTTTCGCTCGGTGATATCCTGTACCTGGGATACAAAATGAAGCGGATTTTCGTCGGCGTCCCGGACCAGGGATACACTTAATATAGCCCAAATAACATCCCCCTTTTTATGATAATACCGTTTTTCCATCGTATAAGATTCGATCTTGCCTTCCAACAATTGATTCAATTGGCCTAAATCTTTTTCCAGGTCATCCGGATGAGTAATTTCCTGGAATTTATGCGAGGTTAACTCCTCCCTTTCGTATCCCAGCATATCACATAAACTGTCGTTTACTTTCATAAACTCCCCTTCGGTCGACACCAATGCCATGCCGATAGCTGTTTTTTCAAAGGCTCCCTGGAACTGTTCTTTTTGAATCTGCAAGTCACTATAGGCGGTCTCCATTCGTTCCCGCAACTCCCGTTCCTGATTCAACAACCGCTGGTTCTCTCTCTTCAACCTCATTTGTTCCGTTATATCGCGGGAGATCCCCAGTGTTCCAATTATATCCCCCGATTCATTCCTGAGCGGCACTTTCGTAGTAGAGGCCCAGTACTCTTTCCCCTCTTTCAATGTTACTCTCTCCCGCTTATCCTCAACAGAATCGCCGGTTTGTATTATATATTGTTCATCTTCATACGAATCTTGGGCCTCCTCCTCGGGGAAAAAGTCGAAGTCGGTCTTACCGATCGCATCAGCGGAATCATCTATCCCCAATATCTCGGCCTGCTTGCTGTTCACAAGTAAAAAACGACTCTCCCGGTCCTTGAAATAGATCGTGTCGGGAAAATGGTAAAGCAGGTGATTGAAAAAACGCGATTTCTGGTTTTCACCCGGCTTCCTGCCAACTTGCAATGGCTTTAACTGGATGATGACATTGCTCGACGCTTCCTCTTTATCCTCATGCCGGAATATATTAGCCTTCGCCGGATAATCCTTTACCTTTGCGTTGTCCCTTCCCTTCACAACATCCTCGACGGTCACCAGGGGAAAACCGGTATCCCCGGAAATCCGGCTCACCGCCTTCTGAATTCGATCTCCACAGATTTCTTCAATATCAATATCCATTACATCGGATGAATTCAGTCTGAATACTCGTTCAAACTCCCCATTTACTCCCGACACTTTCAGCGTATCCGGACTAACGATTAAAAGTGCCGAGGAATGTTTTTGAAATGATTTTTCATCCAAGTATCTCATATAATAGTACTACTTTAGATTATTGCATTTCACTCTCAATGAACCCAATCCTGCAGAAATCACATTTTGTATCTACCTGAACTTTCTATATAAAAATAATCGTCTGAAACCATTGTATTTTCGATACTACCTATATATGTTTCTTTCTTGGCGAAATAGCAAATTTCAATGAGTTTATAACCAATTGGGTGAAATATAATCTCATTTGCAAAATTTACGCTCGCGCATTTCGTTTTTAAGAAGTCAAATTAGTATACCGTGCTATCAGATCCTGCTCAAAATACCCGTAATAGAGCATTGTTTGCTTACCAACCGTATTTCACGTCATTATTAATTCATTATTAACAATTACTTTCGTTTTTCTTAAATTTATCGCTGTTCGATTGAACCATAACCCAAGGGCACTTCATGAGCGACAAACCACGTGAGTATTGTGGCATTTTCGGTATTTTCAATCATCCTGATGCCGCCCTGCTTACCTACTACGGCTTGCATGCGCTTCAACATCGCGGACAGGAATCGGCCGGGATCGTCAGCGCTTATTATGACGAGGAACGAAACAAACACGTCATGCCGTCCTATAAGGATTTCGGACTGGTTCTGAATGTGTTTAACGACCGATCCGTTTTCGAAAGTAAACTAAAAGGACAGATGGCTATCGGACATAACCGCTACTCTACGATGGGGGCGGCCGATAACCCGGCGAATATTCAGCCGTTTCGCGTGCAGTATAGCGGGGGTAACATTGCCATCAGCCACAACGGAAACCTGACCAACGCCCGTCAGCTTCGCGAGCGTTTCCGGCAGGAAGGCGTATTGTTTCAGACGTCGTCGGATACCGAATTGATCCTGCACCTGATATCCCACTCCCGCAAGATCAAGCAGATCGATCAGATCATGGAGGCGCTGGACCAGATCCGCGGAGCGTACAGCCTGGTGCTGCAGACCGACGATAAACTCATTGCATTGCGCGACCCCAACGGATTTCGTCCCCTGGCGATCGGTAAAATCGACGATGCCTACATGGTCGCGAGCGAAACATGCGCCTTTGACATCATCGGGGCCGAGTACGTCCGGGACGTCAAACCGGGAGAAGTGGTGGTAATCGATCAAAACACCGTTGATACGGGTGAAATCACTTCATATGCCCTGAACGACGACCAGAACCACAAAGCAACGCCCTGTATCTTTGAGTATGTGTATTTCTCGCGGCCCGACAGCAAGATATTTGGAGAAAATGTCGACAAAATCCGCCGTAAACTGGGTAAGCGACTGGCTCACGAACATCCGCTGAATGAAGTGCTGAAGAATACCGACTCGAGCTACAAACCGATCGTCATATCGGTCCCCGACTCCAGCAACACGGCCGCCCTTGGGTATGCGGATGAGAGTCAGAAGATGGGACACGATTGCAAGTTTGAAATTGGTTTGATAAGGAATCACTACGTCGGACGCACGTTCATATCTCCCGGACAAAAATCGCGTGAGCAGAAAGTCCGCACCAAGTTTAACACAGTCAAAGGCGTGCTCGAAAATCGACCGGTGCTCATTGTGGACGACTCGATCGTCCGCGGTACTACATCCCGCTACCTGGTGAAAATGATCCGCCGTGCCAATCCCTCTGAAGTGCACTTCCTGGTGAGCTCTCCCCCGATTACCCATCCCTGTTTCTACGGGATGGACTTCCCCGACCCCAAAGAGTTGATCGCCAACCGGTTTAACAAGAACATTGACGAGATGGCCCGGGATATCGGCGTGGACAGCCTGAATTATTTATCTCCCGAGGGATTGGTGGAAGCCGTTAAAGAATCTGATCCGGAGGGTAGCTACTGCACCGCCTGCTTTACCGGCGATTACCCGGTCAAGGTGAACTTTGAAATGGAGAAAGAAGAAAATGAGATCGTTTGATGCAGTATAAAAAATCCGAGTTCATCACCAGCGCCCCTTCCCTGACCGAATGTCCCGAAGCATCACTACCCGAAGTTTGTTTCGCGGGCCGCTCGAATGTGGGAAAATCGTCGTTGATCAACGCGCTCATCAACCACAAGAATTTTGCCCGCACCAGCAACCAGCCCGGGAAGACTCAGACCATGAACTATTACCTGATCGACGAGCAGTGTTATTTTGTCGATCTGCCCGGCTACGGATTCGCCAAAGTGCCCAAAGAAGAGCGCGAGCGCTGGGGGAAAGACATCCGGGACTACCTGCTCAACCGCTCCACCCTGGAGCTGATCATTCACGTTGTCGACGCCCGTCATAAACCTACGCAACTCGATGAAGATTTCTTCTACTGGATGGGCGTCAAGCAATTGCCTTTTTGTATTTTTATGTCGAAATCGGACAAACTCTCCAACAACAAACGCATTCAATCCGAACGCAGGCTTGAATCCATCCTGGAAGAGATGAATATCGAAGTCCCCGTCCTCTGCGGATCCTCCGAATCCAAACGGAATATCCGCGAACTGCAGAAGTTGATTAATGAGTTTGTGAACTAAAACGGATCGTTTTAGTTCACAAACTCATGGCTCCACGCTCCAAGCTCCACGTTTATTCGAGTGGGTAATCATCTTGTGTATATGCATGACTTGGATACTTGCTTGTATTGGTCCTCCCCGTTGTCCATCCCAAACATTTTGGAATGGACCTTACCTCCCGACGGCGGTCGGGACAGGCATCCAAAGGGAGAGCACAGAATGCGTGGAGCCTGGAGCTTGGAGCTTGGAGCAATAATACCTAACTTTGGGCGCTTGTGGCTGCTTCATTACGCTTTTTGTGTGAATTACGATGAGCCAGCAATTATCACGTAATAATTCCCGATTTTATTCATTACATATGCGTTAGCACTGAAGCAAAAAATTGACTTTACAATTAAATCTGAATTTAAAGCAGACTCATGCTATACAAAGTACTAATTTGTGACAACGTTGACCCGCTATGTAAAAAAGTATTTGATGAGCGGGAGATTGAAACGGTTACGAAGACCGACTTGAGTCAGGATGAGTTAATTAATGAGATTTCTGAATACGACGGTATAGTCGTTCGCAGCGGGACCAAAGTCACCAAAAAAGTATTGGAGGCGGCCAGCAACCTGAAGGTGGTAGGTCGCGCCGGAGTGGGCGTTGACAATATCGACATCGATGCGGCCACAGCCAACGGAGTGATTGTGATGAACACGCCCGACGGCAATACGATTTCGACGGCCGAACATACCTGCGGCATGATTCTGGCCCTTTCCCGTAATATTCCGGTGGCCGTAAACAAAGTGAAAAATGGCGGCTGGGATCGTAAAAAATTCCAGGGTACCGAGGTGAATGGTAAAACGCTCGGTATCGTCGGACTCGGTAAGATAGGCTCGGAAGTCACCCAACGCATGCAGGCTTTTGGCATGGACGTCAAGGCTTATGACCCCTATGCCACAGAGGAAAAAGCTGATGAGCTGGGAGTTGAATTAATGGAATTGGATGATCTGCTTGGTGAAGTGAATTACCTGACTGTCCATACGCCGCTGACTGACAAAACCAAAGGATTAATTTCCAGGGATAACGCCGATAAGCTGAAGAAGGGGATCCGACTTATCAACTGTGCACGCGGAGGCATTATTGAAGAGGGCGATCTGCCGGATCTGCTCGATGAGGGTATTGTGGCCGGCGCTGCTCTTGACGTTTATACGGAAGAACCACCCAATGACGAATTATACAAGATCCTGAAGCATCCCAAAATCGTCTGCACTCCCCATCTCGGAGCGTCCACCGAAGAAGCCCAGGCCAAGGTGGCCGAGCAGGTGGCACGACAAATGGCGGATGCTTTCGAAAACAAAAGTTACAAAGGCAGCCTTAACGGCAAGTCGATTGCGCTGAGTACCAACAAGGAAGTTCAGCCGTACCTGACGCTGGCCGAACGACTCGGTGCGTTTGTTGCCCAAATCGCTCCCGAACACGCCAACCGTTTTTCTTTTGAATACACCGGCAACTGCGTCCCCTACAGCGAGGTTCTGACCGATGCCGTCCTTAAAGGTATTCTTACCCAACAGACCGATAAAGCCGTCAACCTGGTGAACGCACGGGTTTTTGCTAAAGAGCGCGGATTCAAATTGCAAGAGACGACTTCCAGCGAAACCCGAACCTTTAACGATGTAATCAAGATCAAGCTGGGAGAAGACGCTGAATACAAGGAAATCTGGGCAACCAATTTTGGCGATGACGATTATCGCATCGTCCAAATCGACGGGTTCCCGATCGAAATTCAGCTTGGCGGACATATCCTGATGTACAAGAACATCGACAAGCCGGGTATGCTGGCAAGCGTCAGTACCGATCTGGCCAAACAGGATATCAATATTGCATCGCTGAGCCTCGGCCGCAACAAGGAACGCGAAGAGGCCGTAACCGCCTTCCTGCTCGACAAAGGCGTGGAAACCAGTGAGGTAGAAAAGATCCGCGACATGGAAGGTATCACCGCATTGCGGTATATCGATATCTAATTGATTTTAGAAATGTGCGGATGCAAAACCGGGTTTAAGCAACCGGATGGTCTTTGAAACATTTTAAAGGGTCGATTTCTGTTAAAGGTAATCGACCCTTTAGTTTATTTAGATTATTCAGTAGGTTAGTTTTGGGTGATTTTGGAGGGTATTTGTTTGATTTTGCTATAAAGGGTCCTCCCCCTTGCCCCCTCCGAAGGGGGATATTTTTCACCTCGGTCGCTAAAAGGTTCGCCCTTCGGAGGGGGCAAGGGGGGAGGACTTAAAGAAGAAGTGCCATTTTTCAAAGCAATTTTGCAATTACCGGCTACCCCCGGGACCGATATCCCAAGGAATTAATATTAAAATGAGATTAGCTGACCTCACGTCACGTATCTATTTATTGGGCCTGATCTTTCTCCTCATGCCGGTGCTTTCTTTGGCGCAGGTCATGAGTGTTGAACCTGATATCGACACGCTTTACGTAAACGGCGGTTCGATTCAACCCCGCATGGAGTGGAGCTTGAGCACTTTTGATGATGTAGACAGCCTGTATCTTTACCCGGGTAACGACCTAACACGCTTTGTGAACCGAAAAGGACCAGAGATAGAATATTACGATTCACTGAAAATAGCTGCATCCCTTCCCACCCATCGCTACTCCTATAAAATAAAGGCCCAACACTTTTCCCCGGATAGTTCCTTTATTCTTGCTTTTGATTCGACCTTCGGATACAGCGCCGCAAACTTTGAATTCATCATCGAACAGTATGGCCAGAGCACCCTGAATGATACGCTTCTAACCCTGTTTGTCGAACAAACTTATGGTCTCTCGGCCCCGGTCTATCAACAACCTGACCAGTATCGCCTCTATCCGAACTACCCGAATCCCTTTAATCCCATCACCAATATCAAATTCTCCCTGCCCAAGCAAACCAAAGTGGAGCTTAAAGTATTCAATTTATATGGCCGGGAGATAAGCACACTGGTCAATAAACGGATGAATCAGGGGGTTCACACCGTTATCTTCGAAGCCGGGGATCTTTCCAGCGGAACCTATATCTATCGATTGGAAGCCGGACCCTACTCGGATGCCCGCCGCATGCTTCTGATCAAATAAACCTGCGCAACCGGCTAGATACGGTTCCCACCACCACAACAATCAAACTTCCGGCAACGGTATACCAGGGCCAGGCAATGGCTATTCCTTGCCCCGGCAACAGTTCCTGGATGGGGCCTTTCACCATAAACAGCAGTGCAATGAGGCCGGCAAAAAATCCGATGACAGCATCAGTCCGATTGGTCTTGGTGGTAAGCCGTCCCAACAGAAAAGCTCCCAACAATCCCCCATAGGTATAAGAGGCGATTCCCAGCCCCAGCTCCACAACAGCGGGTCTTTCGCCCGAAGACTTGAGTTGCAGTACAGCAAAGATGATAGCGGAGACCGTCAAAATCAGTCCCCATCCCACGGTGATATACCTCGAGACCCGCAAATCATCGGCTGCCGTATTTTGTTTACCCCAGTAGGGTTTGTACAAGTCCAAGGTCGTCGATGAAGCCAGCGAGTTGAGCGAAGAGCTCAGACTGCTCATAGCGGCGGCAAACAGGGAGGCCACAATCAACCCCGAAAGCCCGGTCGGCATCTGTTCTACAATAAACTTCGCAAAAATCTCGTCCGTCGTCGCCAGCCCCAAATCGCCCGCCGACAGTCCTCCATAAAACGCATACAGCAGCAACCCGATCCCCAGAAACAACGCAAACTGCCCGCACACCACAATGCCGCTGCCTATAAGAGCTTTCTGGCTGGATCGCAGGTCGCGGGTCGTCAACAGCCGTTGAACGATTAACTGGTCCGTACCGTGAGAAGCCAGTGAAAACACTCCTCCGCCGACTACCGCCGTCACAAAGGCATACGGCTGCGAGAGCATCGCCCGAAACGACTCACCGAGTGCAAAATTAAATAACTTCAGCTTACCCTCCCGGGCTGCCAGCTCCATCGCCCCCGACCAGCCTCCGACGATGCCCTTGATCATAAGAATCGCCGCGATTCCCGCTCCGCCGATATAGATCACCATCTGCATCACATCCATCCAGACCACGGCCTTGATTCCGCCGACCAGCGTGTAGATGATCGTGACCACCGCGATAATCCCTATCGCCGCGACATAGATCGAAAAATCACTCCATCCCGTCATTACGTTCGCCAGCCGCAGCATAATCGCCAGCGGGATAGCTGTCGCAAAAAGCCGCACCCCGTCGGCCAGCAGACGGGTGATCATAAAGGTCGAACTTGCCACATTTCGCATCACCGATCCGAAACGCGCCTCCAGGAACTGGTAGGCCGTCTGCAGTTTCCCCTCATAATAGGCCGGTAAAAAGAGAATACTCACCACGATGCGCCCGATAATATACCCGAACGTTATCTGCAGAAAGGTCAAATCCCCGCCATACGCCACCGCCGGGATGCTGATGAACGTGAGCGTACTGGTCTCGGTCGCCACCACCGAAAACATCACCGCCCACCACGGCATTGCGCGTCCCCCGAGAAAATAATCCCCCGTATCCTGCTGCCGGCCGGCAGCCCATAGCCCGGCCACCGCCACCAGCAACAGGTAGCCGATCAAAACGACAATGTCGAAGGAAGTAAATTTCATCGCGGATGAAATTTACGCTCGAGGCTCGAAGCTCGAGGCTCGAGGTTTATACGAGCACGTATTATAGTTGTGTATATCCATATCGTCATTGCAAACTTTCAAACTGTTCATGTGGCAATTGCCGGAAAAATCGGCAGCTGACAAGCCTCGAGCCTCCAGCCTCGAGCCTCGAGCTGAGCTAAAAGGTGAAGCTTCAAGCTGTAAAAATGAACTATGCTACATAAGCGGAACCCAGGCAAATAATAATATATCTTTCCTCATTTCTCACCTTTTAGCTCATTTAACGCTTTCATAACGGCATCGTGGAATTTTGGTCGAAACTGGCGGATTTTGTTGTTTTTGCGGGTCGGATAGACGCGATTGGTCAGCAGGATGATGATGGTCCGTGTCTCGGGATCGATCAACATCGAAGTACCGGTAAACCCGGTATGTCCGAAGGCCTCGTCCGACGTCATACTGCCGTACAGGCTGTTTTGGCCGCTGGGGGTATCCCATCCCAACGCGCGGGTGCTCTTCGGATCGATATGCTGGGGAGTCGTAAACTCGTTGATGGTACCGACCTCAAAGTATTTTCTCCCGTTGAAATACCCGTTGCTGAGCAGCATCTGGGCATAGCGACCCAGGTCGCCGGTCGTCGAGAACAAGCCGGCATGCCCGGCAACCCCTCCTAAAAAGGCGGCGTTTTCGTCGTGTACTTCTCCGCGTACGAGCCGGTTGCGCCAGGCGCTGTCGTATTCAGTCGGTGCGATGCGGGACAAGAGCGAAGAGTCAGGGTTGAACATCGTATTATCCATTCCCAGGGGACGATAGAAATAACGGGCGGCCAGATCATCCAGCGATGCTCCCCCCAGCATTTCGATAATCTGCTGCAGCAGGATATACCCCGGATCGCTGTAGTGATATTCCTCGCCCGGCTCGTATGCCAACTTCATATTCTTGATCATCTCAGGAACCTGTTCCGGATTATCTGCATTTTTCCAGAACCGCATATAAGGTTTGATTCCGCCGGTATGCGAAAGCAGCTGACGTATCGTGACCGCTTCCTTCTTACCGCCCGTAAAGTCCGGTATATAATCGAAAACCGGCTTGTCGAGATAGAGTAAATCCTGCTCATATTGCTTCATAGCCACCGGTGTCGTAGCCACTACTTTGGTCAGCGAAGCCAGGTCAAAAATGGTTTCGGAAGTGACTTCCGGTGAATCTTGGTCGTAGGTATAATGACCAAAACCCTCGTTCATAAAGACTTTTCCATCTCGGGCTGCATATACGGCCATCCCCGGGGCCACCGAATCGGTTATGGCCGTTTGGACCAGTTTCTCCACCGCCTTAAATGAGGCCGGGGCAGCCACTTTATCCCAGTTGGTTGTTATGGGTTTTCGTTTCATACCGTGACCGAAGTCATATCCGGACGGTAGTTTGATCGGCAGCTTGCCCGCTATCTTCTGATTTCCGACCACCCCCTTGACCGCGGCCCGCTGGGCGTCATGCGAGGCGCTGTAGGTCGTCAGATAGGTGGACGCCGCCGGGAAGGATCGCAGCAGGTAAGGGGTCCCGAACCCAACCGTTGCGACCGGTTTGTTAACATCCAGCAGATCTTCCATGAAGTCGGACAAATCCCCGGGCAGATCGAGTCGTCCTTTGTAGCTTCCGAATCGGACAAACACCCCGACCACCACTTTATCCACCCATTGAGACGATCTCAATGCACGATCCATAATTTCCTGGGAAGTATGAGGTCCGATGCGAACAACCTTGTTATAATCAAAATAGTGCCGCAATTGAGAAGTCATGGTACCCCCGGGATAGCCGTAATTCATATCGTCGGTAACGATTACCGTAAGTATGGAGTCGGTCCGGGCCGGATCTATCGGCAGTACACTATCTTCATCTTTGACCAGGGTCAATGCTTCTTCAAACATGTTGCCGGCCCTGATACGGTGGACCGGATCTTCAATATGCTCCTCCATCTGTTCAAAGTCGGGCTGGTTTTTGCCAGCTTCGGTGAATTTCTTGAGATTCAAAACGCGGCGGACCGACTCGTTGATCATCTGCTCTGACAATCGTCCATCTTCAATCGCACGAAGTACACTCCGGTATGCCAACTCAAAATCGGCCGGCAGAAGGATAATATCCACCCCCGCCTTCAAGGCTTTGACAGCCGCTTCGCCCGGCCAGTAACCATCCTTGCTGCCTCCCATCGTCAGGGCGTCGGTAACGACTACTCCATTGTAGCCCAGTGAGTCGCGCAGCAGTGAATCCACCATGAAGGGCGACAGCGTGGCCGGTCGTTTGATATCCGAAAAAGCCGTCATGGCGATGTGAGCCACCATGAGTGCTTTGGCGTCAGCTTTTATAGCCGCTTCAAAAGGTACCAGTTCCATGTTATTCAGGCGTTTTCGGTCAAACGGCAAAGAGGGCAGTTGGAGGTGAGAGTCCACATCCGTATCCCCGTGACCGGGAAAATGCTTAACCGTAGCTGCCACCCCCTTCGATTGGAGCCCCTCGATATAACGGGACCCAAACCTGGAGACCAACTCCGGCTGTCCGCCGTACGAACGAATATTAATAATCGGATTATCGGGATTGTTGTTGACATCCATTACCGGGGCAAAGTTCATATGCACCCCCATCGCTTTGGCCTCCTCGGCCGTGGCCTCTCCCTGTTGGTAGGCATAATCCGGGTTTCGCGTCGCCCCGATCGCCATATTCTCCGGGAAGCGGGTCCCGCCCGACAAGCGCATCGGCAGTCCCCATTCAAAATCGGCCGCCACCAGCAGCGGAGCCGGGGCGATGGCCTGCATACGCTGAATATTGCGGGCCGCCTCATAGGAATCACCATTCGAAACCATCAATCCGCCGACTTTCCCTTCATCCACACGGCGCGCAAGTCGTTCAAATCCCCAGGACCTGTTGTTTTCGAAGCTTGCACTAACCCGGATCATAAAAAGCTGTCCCACCTTCTCCCGCATGGAGAGCGTATCCATCATGCGTTCAACATTAATTTCCCGACGCTCAACCAAGGGCATACGTGTTGGCTGCACATCTACCGTATCATACACCACCGTTGTATCAACCGCCGAATGCGGCTGCATTTGCTCCTGGTCGGCCACCTCCGAAGTCCCCGAACAATTAAATAAAATAAACACCATGATTCCGTGGAGAATCATGGTGTTTATTTTAGTTCGAGGCTCGAGGCTCGAGGCTCGAGGTTTATCCATGCCGGACTTCTTGTTGTGTATACTCATATCTATCTTACAAACTTTAAAATTTTTAGTATTGCAACTAATGTAAATGCCGGCAACCAACAAACCTCGAGCCTCGAGCCTCCAGCCTCCAGCTGAGGTGAAAGGTGAGACTTTATACATGAACATTGCTGCTTAAACAGAAAACAAGCAAAAAGTATCTTTCACCCTTCACCCTTCACCTCAAATTCCGCTTGTTCCATGCGATTCTCGCTGTCGTGGACGGCGTAGCTGAAACCTTCTCGCACGCAGTAGCCGCCATATTCGCCGTTTTTGTTGAGGGCCAGGAAGGCTACCTGTTTATTGGTTTTTCTTAAATCAGGATTGCGCTTCAAGACGCGTTGAACGGCTTTGCGGCAGGCTTCTTCCGGGTGTTGACCGCGCCGCATCTCCTCAACCACCACGTGACTGCCGGCAACTTTGATTATCTCCTCACCAACGCCGGTCCCGACAGCCGCACCCACTTCGTTATCGACAAACAGCCCGCACCCGATGAGGGCCGAATCGGCTACACGACCGTGATATTTATACGCCAGTCCGCTGGTGGTACAGGCTCCCGACAGGTTACCTGCACCGTCCAATGCCAGCATACCGATGGTATCGTGACCCGGAATCTGGCCGTCCGGCCGGTAGTCCGATTCCTCGAGCCACTCCTCCCACGCCTGTTTTGATTTTTCCGTCAGCAGATCCTCCTTTTCAAATCCCTGCTCCAGGGCAAAATCCAGCGCCCCCTCGCCGGTCAGCATTACGTGCGGTGTTTCTTCTTTCACTTTCAATGCCACCGATATCGGGTGTTTAATATGCTGCAAGAACGTTACCGATCCCGCATCCCCGTTCTGATCCTGAATACAAGCATCGAGCGACACTTCCCCATCGCGGTCGGGATATCCTCCGTAACCGACGGTCTGCACGTCCGGTTCGCCTTCCGGCACCCGTACTCCCTGCTCAACGGCATCCAGCGCCGATCCATTTTTACTTAAAATCTTCCATGCCGCTTCGTTGGCCGGCTTTCCGAATCCCCAGGTTGAAACGACAATCGGCTTTTGCGGTTCCTTCTTGCGATCGCCGTTAGAAACCAGTCCGGAAAATGGAAGCAGTGAACCTAATCCCGCCAGCGACGTCTTGATAAACCCGCGTCTCGTAGTCATTTGATTATTTTTTTGTTGGTGGTGGTTGTTTTTGGTGCCTTAATATCGAAGATCAGCTTTAATATAATTTTGTGGCTTAAGAAGTGAAAAAAATAATAGGTGAAAGGCGAAGGGGGAAGGGTGAAAAAATTTAAATGGGTATTTTCAGCAGGAATCCCACCACCGGTAATGAGCGGGTAATCCTTTCACCGCTCGAGGCTCGAGGCTGGAGGCTCGAGGCGTATTCCAGCTGGTATTTATGTTTGTATATGCAGTTTTATCACTGCCTCACAATTGTTATACGGCAACGTTCATTATTAACGGCAGTTGTTTTGCTTCGAGCCTCGAGCCTCCAGCCTCGAGCGGAGCTAAAAAGTGAAATAACCGGCTCTGTACCGTTCTTTACTATATCGCTTGAATACCCGCACCCACATAGTATACACTACAATCATTCACTTTTTAGCTCCTAACCATTTGACAAATTTTTCGATCGCTTTTCCGCGGTGACTGATTTTGTTTTTGGCTTCGGGGGATAGTTCGGCGAAGGTTTGCTTGTGGTTTTGGGGTCGGAATACGGGATCGTAGCCGAATCCGCCTTCTCCTTTCGGTTCGGTTAGAATAGTGCCTTCACAAACGCCCTCGAATGTTTTTTCCTGATCTCCGTCCACGAAGGCTACCACGGTCCTGAATCGTGCCGTACGATTTTCTTCCGGGACCGATTCGAGCTCGTTCAATAGTTTTTGCAGGTTATCCCGGTAGGTGGCTTCTTTCCCGGCATAACGGGCCGAATAGACGCCGGGGGCACCGTCCAGGGCATCGACCTCCAGGCCGGTGTCGTCGGACACCGACGGCAGGTTCGTGTGACGGGCGGTGTACCTTGCTTTTTTAAGTGCGTTGCCTTCCAGGGTCTCTTGATCTTCAACTACCTCCTCCAGCTCAGGATAATCATAGGTGGAAAGCAATTTGATACCGAGCGGCTCCAGGGTCTCCCGAAGCTCCTTGATCTTATCTTTATTTCCGGATGCCAGTACGAGTCGTTTCACGTATCGTCTTATGGTTCGATTTTCGGGTTTATCGAACTTCTACAAAGCTTTTAAAATACCGGGCGGGAAATTCTTTGGGCTGCATACTCATGTATCCCCCTTTACTATATATAAAGTGATTGATGATTGATGATTAATAATTAATGATTTATGATTGTTGCAAGAATGCAATCTAACAGGATGATACCCCGAAACTTTTCAAGGGTTTTAAGTATTCCTGCCAATCAACTTAATATTTGCAATACAATCATAAATCGTTAATCATTAATCACCCATTAAACCCGAATACGTCTCATTCGGGTTGGTGACCCCCGCGATCCGGAGTGTCCGGCCGATTCCTCGGAAAAAGCTTATAATACAGGTTGATGCCGCTGCCGATAGCCAGCAGGGCATTCAAGGCGACAAATACCCAGTCTTTAATTAAGAAAGCATAAATGGTGAGCAACAAACTCGCCGCCATATACATGGCATTGAACAGGAGATTGGTCCCGCTGTACCCCTGACGAATCGTTTCGAGGGTTTGCGGGACCCATGCTCCTACCAGAATCGCAAATCCGATCCAGCCAATGTATTGCACGTTGGTTTACTTGGCAAATGGATATTCCTGTTTAGGGATCTGGCTGATATCCTGAAATTCTTTATACCGCTTTGTAATATCCTGGTCGTCAAGCTCGCTGAGTCGCTTCGGACCGAACTCCTCTACGCAGTAACTCGACATAACCGATCCGAACACGGCGGCACGTCGCAGGTTGCGATCCGAAAGATCTTCGGTATCCGCCAACCAGCCTATGAATCCGCCGAGGAACGTATCGCCGGCGCCGGTCGGATCATAAATATCAACCACCGGGTAAGCGGGCAGGGAGAAATAGGTATCATCCGTAAACAACAAGGCACCATGCTCTCCCTTCTTAATAATCAGGTTGTCGGTCCCCAGGTCGCGAATTTTGTCGGCCGCCTTCAATAGATTCGGCTCGTCCGCCAACTC
>CAJXOW010000057.1 GCA_913057825.1 uncultured Balneolaceae bacterium
ACTTAAGATCGTTTACTCGGGTAGCATTCTATTTAGACTGCTATCCCAGGAACTGAAAATTGTTGGGGGGTTGGGCGTGCACCAACCATTTATCATTTTTAATAACTATTTTAATGCAAAGCGACGTATTGAAGGACAACAAAGAAGTCACCGGATCTGATAAGCCGTCCCCCGATGCTGATTCCCCCGAGCGCTATTCCGTACAGGAAAGCATCATCCAGGAAAAAATGCCGGATGCGGATCATCGAGCTGCCTATGGTCCGACGAACGATCTGTTTTTTCACGAGCTGGCGCATTCGGAAGTCACCTCCCGGCGTGTATTTGACGTGATCGTGGGTACGGTGGGATCGATCATTTATTTTGTACTCTTCCCTTTCCTCTGGATCATGGTCAGATTAAGCAAGCGGGGATCGGTATTTACCAGGGAGGAGTGTCCGGGATACCGGGGGATGCATTTCAAGCGACGCGTATTCAACGTGTACGATTGGCCTTCCGAACCCACCCGGGTCGGCGAAGCCGTCATTCATCTGCCCGAGCCTTACGGCATCGGCAAGTTTCTGCAGGCCACCCGGCTCGACCGTCTCCCCCTGTTTCCGCTGGTGGTTAGCGGCAAAATGAGTCTTGTGGGACCGCACACCTACCCGGTCGAGGAAACGACTGAAATGAACATGACCTATACCCAATTCTACAAGCGATACGCCGTAAAACCCGGCATCATATCCCCCTCCAAATACCACAACAGCCTCTATCCCCCGACCGAGGCAGAATACCAGCTCAAGATGATCGAAGACGACCTGCGCTACGTTAAATCCCCGAGCGTGGGCAAAGATCTTAAAATCCTTTTCGGATTTTAAGATCTTTTGATTAATGATTCGTGATTAATGATTTATAATTAATGATTCGTGATTAATGATTTATAATTAATGATTAATGATTGATGATTTATGATTGGCGGTATTGGTAGTACCCATCTAAGGTTTTTTTAAAAGCCCGTAGTTATAACATTAATTCCCGTAGATGATTTATAAATCAGAGCGAAGACAGGAATACCAGATCAATCATCAATCATTAATCATTAATTATAAATTATAAATCACCCATCCGCGAGCGGGAGCGAGGGAAACCGAGCGAAGCGAGCGTCACCCGTAATTCCAATTCACGCCGCGGCCTTCTTCGGGATCGGGGAATTCCCATGAGACGGCCCCCTGATCGCACGCATACAGGCAGGTTCCGCACTCGATGCAGTCTTCCACCTGGAAATAGACCTTGCCGTTCTCATCGATCTTGTAGCAATCGGCCGGACACACGTACGTCGTGCACTGATGCGGGCAGGTCGAGTTGCAGATATCCGTATCCACCGAAATATGCGCCTTGATATCGCTTTTGGCCTGATTGCGATAATTGATGGTGCCTAGTTTTTCTTGGAGCGATTTTTTTTCGGGCATGGTCGTATATTGTTGTGATTCGCTTTTGTTGCGAGCTCGAGGCTGGAGGCTGGAGGCTCGAGGCTCGAGGCTCGAGGCTCGAGGTTATTCGAGCTTGTTTCTTTGTACTGTATACTTGGGTTAATTCCTCAATTGTTTAACCAGCTTTTTCGTCCTCAATTTATTTAACGGAAACACCGGCGGAAATATCCTACCAGCATATATTTAAATTCTTGACTCCGTAACAACACTACTAGCTCCAAAAAAGCCTCGAGCCTCCAGCCTCGAGCCTCGAGCTCTCTAAAATCCGCAGGATTTTAGAGATTCTTGGCAGCTTTTAAGCTGAGTCTCATCAAATTCCACCAACTGCTGTTTTTACTGACCGCTTCCGAGAACATTTTTCTTGCTTTGGGCGTCGGGGAATCGTCGACGGTGAAGAATTTTCGTCCGAAGTCGCAGACGAGGTCGGGAATTTCGTCGACCATCTCGGGTTGATGCAGGGTTTGGACGGCTCCCTGGAAGCCTCGCATATCCTTTAATACGTACGATTCTTCAAGTTTGTCGCGGTATGTTTTCATTTGCTGCTTGCTGAAATCACCGGCCTCTTTGGCTTCCATAACGGTTTCGGCGGCCAGGATGCCCGAACGCATGGCGTAATCCATCCCCTGGATCGCCTTACCGGCGTTCATCAACAGGTTGGCGGCCTCCCCGGCGATCATCACGCCGTCGGCATAGATCTCCTCCGGCATCACCCGCATATCCCCCGAAGAAACCACATGGGCCGAATACTCGACCACCTCTCCGCCGCGGATCATATCGGCTATCGCCGGGTGTTCCTTGAACTTGTTGAGGATATCATACGGCTTTTTGACTTTTTCACGCAGATCCTTGAGTCCGAGCACCAGTCCCACAGAAAGCGAGGCGCGGTTCGTGTACAGAAATCCGCCGCCTTCGACGCCGTCGGTCGCATATCCCAGGAACTCATTCGACATCCCCGAAAGTCCGTCGAGCTGAAATCGTTCATCGATCGTCTCCCGGTCCATCCGTATAACCTCCTTGACCCCCGTCATCACATGATCGGCCGGCACGTATTCATCCTGCAGTCCAACCTGTCGCGTAAGCAAATTATTCACCCCCTCGGCAATAATCACGCTGTCGGCAAAAAACTCCTCCTCCCCCGCTTTAATTCCGTTCACCTTCCCATTTTCATCCTTCAACACTTTATCCACGAGGATATTCGTCGCCAGAAACGACTCCATCGCCACTTCAGACTGGTCGATCGCCTCCTGCACCTTGTCGGCCAGCCAGCGGTCAAACTTCGACCGCAGCACAACGAGTCCCTTGTACGGCTGCGCGTCGAAATGATCCGACTTGAAATCAAACGAGAACGCCGACTGATCGTCCATAAACGTGAGTCGCCGGTGATTCACAAATCGCTCCCATCCGGCCTCGTCGGGATCCTCGGTCCAGTACTCCGGCACCAGCCGCGCCAGGTCGGTCCCCCAGAGCACCCCGCCCGACACATTCTTGGCGCCCGCGAATTCACCGCGTTCAATAAGTAAGAATTTCATATCATTTTTAGCCAGCTCCATCGCGGCTGAAAGTCCGGCGATGCCGCCACCAACTATTATGCAGTCGAATTTGTCGTCCATTGCTATTATTCGGGTTTAAATTAAACTTTCAGACGCGATGGAGCTGGCTAAAAATGAGCTCGAGGCTGGAGGCTCGAAGCTCGAGGTTATACCAGCAGGTTTTCGTGTGGTGTATATACACCGCTAAATTGCCAGATCGGATACACCTCCAGCTTCGAGCCTCCAGCCTCGAGCTTAATTCATGCTGCATATTGCAATACTTCTATTTCCGTGTTATTTGCAACAGCCCGCTCTGCAAGATCCATTAATTTATTGGTCACTTTTTCATCCAGAGTGTACTCCCCGCAATTTTCACAAACGGATGCAGGCACGTTTTTTACTACTATAACGCTATCATTTCGTTCTAACGTAACCGTAACCTTTCCCTCTACCATATCACCATTTTTACAAATCGTACATTTCATAAGTCGAATATTTACTTCCGGTTTTCAAAATTCAAAATTCAAAATTTCTAATTATCTGTTTGCCTTCAGCTGTTTCACGAGTTCCGGCACAATCTCATAAAGATCTCCCACCACGCCAAAGTCGGCGATGTCAAATATCGGCGCGTCGGGGTCTTTGTTGATGGCGAGGATGTGTTTGCTGTTGGTCATACCCGCCACGTGCTGAATTGCTCCGCTGATGCCGATGGCAATGTAGAGTTGGGGGGATACGACTTTGCCCGTCTGACCGATTTGCAGGCTGGGATCATAGACGCCGGACTCGGTCAGCGCCCGCGATGCCCCGATCGCCGCTCCGAGCTCGTCGGCCAACTCCTCGACCAGCTGCTTGCCTTTACCGTCGTCATCCTTCGCTCCCCGTCCGGCAGCGACGATCACTTCCGCCTCCGAAAGATCGATCTCGCCCCCGCTTCCCATCTGTTCCTTCAACGTCGGCACCAGATCCGGCTGCTCGTAGTTAAAATCCACTTGCTGTACTTCAGGATCGGACGGGGACGGCTCCGCATCATATACACCGGCCCGAACCGAAACCAGCACCGGCGGCTTATCGGCTGTGGTATTCGACAAAATCTTGGCCGCCATCACCGGTCGCGCGGCCCTTACTCCTCCCCCGTCAGTCAATTCAAAAGCCGAAACATCAGGCAAAACAGCCGATCCTCTCTCAGCCCCGAGCGCCCCAAGGATCTCCTTCGTTTGCTCGGTCGAGGCGAACACCGAAATATCGGGATCCACCTCGTCCAGGATCGACTGCAGTGCCTGAATTAACGGTTCATTCACGGAATTTTCCAACGACTCATCCTCCACCGTAACTATCTTCGACGGACCGTATTCGGCCACCTGGCCTACAAATTGTTGTGCATCGGGATGCACGATGGAAGCGACAAAATTGTGGTCGTGAGCTGAAGCCAGTTCTCGGCATCGCGTCAATGTCTCAAAAGATGCCCTCTTGATATTTCCGTCTATAATAGTGGTATGAGCTAAAATTGTCATTTGGTAATAGTATTCTTTTCAGTTGCCTTTAATACGTTTGGAAATATCTAATGTTGGTCGTATGACGACCAACGCTGGAGGCTCGAAGCTCGAGGCTCGAGGTGTATTCGAGCTTGTAATTTAATGGTGTATATACGCTACACGAAGACAAGCTGGTATAACCTCCAGCCTCGAGCCTCGAGCCTCCAGCTCTCAAATACCAGCTTTATTCTCAATATATTCCACTAATTTTCCTGCCATGACACCGGGTTCCTCAGCTTCAATTTTCGGTCCCGGTTCTTTTGGGGGTTTTTCTTCGTAGCTGTCGATGGTGGTGCGGGGGTTGAGTTTGGACTCGTCGATCCCCATATCCCCCAGGGGGACGGCGTCCAGGGGTTTCTTTTTGGACTGCATAATGCCTTTGAGCGACGGGATGCGGGGTTCGTTCATGTCGTTCGAACACGTCACCAGGCAGCCATCCGGCAGGGCGATGATTTCCTGCCCGCTGTCGGCCTGCCGCGTAACGGTCAACTCGCCGTCCGCATACTCCAGATCCACCGCGTTGGTCGTGAACGGCCGACCCAGTTTTCGGGCGAGCATGCCTCCGGCAAGTCCGGCATCGGTATCCTGCGACTGTTTTCCGCAGGCGATAATTTCGTAATCGGTATCTTCTTGTTCGAAATGAGCAGCCAGGATATCGGCATAGACGGCCGAGTCGAACTCCGCATCCTCCGGTGTAACGATGTGGGTGGCCCGGTCGGCGCCCATCGCCAGCGCTTTGCGAATTTTCTCGCGCGCATTCTCGGGCCCGACCGATACCAACTCCACGTTCCCCTCGTGTGCTTCAGCCAATACCAGGGCAGCTTCGACCGCCGAAGCGTCATACGCATTCAACACGGCCCTCGAAGCATCCTGGATCAGCTCCCCTTCTTTAATCTGAATAGGTGCATTCACATCCGGTACCTGCTTGATACAAACAGCTATGTTCATCGCAATTCTTTTAGTGGTTTTCTTGTTGTGGAACCGCTTTCATGACCTAAAGTAGTATTTATGATTTGGATGGGCAAGCGATGAAATTGCGCTCGAGGCTGGAGGCTCGAGGTTTATACGAGCTCGTTATTATATGGTGTATATGCACTTCCTGAATACCAGCCGGAATAACCTCCAGCTTCCAGCCTCCAGCCTCGAGCCTCCAGCTCATCAACCTACGGCCGCAGTATTAAAATACAGGCATCCCATACCAAATAAGGCGTCGGCAAAAACATCAACTACCCTGCTGCAACTCGCCGTAGGTTGATGTATGCCCCGGATCAATCTCGGTGAGAAGGTTGTATGCTTCGAGGCGGATTTGAGTATCGGCTTCTTTGAAAATGGAGACGATTTCGTTGTATTTGGTGGAAAAGAAGATATCGAAGGGATAGTTCTTGGTGGTGTTGCGTTTGGCTTCCTGGATCAACTGGAGGGCTTTGAGTACTTCTTTGCGGGCTTCCTCGGGATCATTGATGAACTGGTCGAGCCCGTGCCGGTGATACCGGTACATCGCTTCGCGAAATCGCTGGTAGCCGGTGCTCTGCATGTCGTTGACAAACGAATAGCGACTGTAATTGTCGCTCGAGCTGCGCGACCACCCGGATCCGCCGGAAGATTGTGCCAAATCAACAATCGATTGGGCCTCGTTGAAGTAGGAAGATCCGCCGGTCGATGCAAAGCTGTCATAGTCCAGCCCCAGTATCACGTACACATAATAGTCAATAACCGATTCAATATTGCTGTACTGGAGTTCGTCGTGGGTCAGGTTGGTTCCCTTTTTGAAAGCAAAATCCCAGTTGTTGTCTTTAATCTGCGCCAGCTGCGTGCTCTGCATGGTATTATAAATCGGACGCGTACTGGTTATCACCAGCGTCGCGGTGAAACTCGAGTTCGAGGCGTCATAGCTTCGAAGGGCTATGTTGAAGGTGGCTTTGATTCGCTCTTTTTCCATAAACTCGTCGTCGATCCAGTCGTAATCATTGACGTAGGTCTCTATTTTTTGGTCCAGTTCATCTATATAACCGACCGAAGAGGCGTTGATCTGAGACTTGTTGAGTTCCACGTTGACATCCAACTCCTGGGCTGAGACTTCCGGCGGATGAACATACATCGCCAAAAAAGCACCAAAGACTATTGTAAGGATCCACTTTATGTCGACTCTTATGCTCACGGTCTGATCAATAATTGATTTTTATGTGCAAATTTTATCCGAATGGTTGGATTGGACCTCAAGGACAACAATGCCTCCCGATGCGGGCCCATTCATGCTCGCAATTTTTTACTGTTTCTGCCAAATATTGAGCGCATCGTATTAAAATGTTGGGTCTTGTTATTGCGACCAATGAAAATTTTATACTTCGGATGCTGACCGTCCCGCCGACGATCCGTTTAACAATACGCAACCTATAACATAACGAGTTTCATTTTTAAATCATTATATAAATATCGAAAACACCTTATTAGATGTCCTTGGAAAAACCGGGCGGCGGTTCCGAAGCATAATAATTTTCTGGGTAACAGGCAGTAATAATGATAATTGCATACAGGGGCGGTTAACCGTTCAATGCATTCAATCGAAGAAAAGTATACAAGCAAGGAACCGCCGCCCGGTTTTTCCAAGTCCTCTATTAAAGCTATTTCAAAAAAAATAAAATTTTTTTGTAAGGAATGATTCATTAACGCCTCTTAAAGGTGAATTCCCACTTGTTGGGATATTTTGATTTTTTATTAGGTAATTTCAATGAAGAGAGCGGAAAATAACGGTAGTAGTTCGGCAATCCTTTGTCGTTCTACTGCCGGTTTTTCCGGACGCTTCGAGTTAGAAATTATGAATTTTGAATTTTCATGAAGAGAGCGGAAAATGACGGTAGTGGTTCGACAATCCCTTGTCGTTCTGCTGCCGGTTTTTCCGGACGCTATTAATTAAAAATTTAAGATTTAAGATTTAAAATTAGAGGACGTTTAAAGCCGGTTAAATGGTTGTATAGTGGCAACGGCCTTTAAGAAGAAAGATCGGTTTAATGATTCAATTTGACCATCAGCTATTGCCACCATCGTACGAAACCAACAGCAAGTCACTTCGATAATCTTAAATTTTAAATCTTAAATTTTTAATTTAATTAACGTCAATAGAGCATTGAACAGCATCAAATTTACAACCGTCAAAAGGGTTTGTCCCCTCATAACCGTCCTCCTGCTATTGGCGGGTCTTTGCCAGGGACAGGGAAATCTCAGGAGCGCGCGGCAGCTTGCACTGGGGCGTTCTTTTGTGGCGCTGCCCGGGGGATCCTGGAACTTGCTGGGAAATCCGGCGCTCATGGAAACTCAACCGGCCGACTATTCGGTCCATTTCAGCGGCATCCGGAATTTTGGCCTGAAAACCATGCAGGAAGCCGCGGGGGTGGCCACAGGGTCCCGTCCTTTCGGATCGCTGGGGATCGGATTGCATCATTTCGGGGGAAATCTTTACCGGGAACTGTTGTTTGCCACGGGTTATTCCGGCCGGCTGGATCGGTTGTATTTCGGGTTTCGAACAACCTACACCCACGTGAGTATCCAAAGATATGGTTCGGACGGCGCTGTCGGCCTGGATCTGGGGTCGGCCGTCAAAATCGGCTCCCGCACCTGGTTGGGGGCGTTGGCTGCCAATCTAAATCGACCAACCCTGGGTGAGGATGCCGTTGAACTGCCCCCGGTGATGGCGCTGGGGTTGTCGCATGAATGGTCGGACGGATCGCTGGTAACCACCGAGGTGGTAAAATCGCTCCGTTTTCCGATTGCCTGGCGAGGGGGCATTGAAGTACAGGTGGTCGGACCTCTTCAATTACGCCTCGGCGCCCTTACTCGTCCCACGGCCTGGACGGCCGGCATCGGCCTCTCGCTTCACGGCATCCGCATAGATCTTGGCGTCGAGCGACATCAAGCGCTGGGACTCAGCTACGGGGCCGGGATGGGGCTAATCGGCGGAGCCGATTAGAGTTGGAGGCTGGAAGCTCGAGGCTCGAGGCCTGGCAGTTGCCGGTATTTTTGTTTCGGGTCTTTTGATTGGATTTATGGGCTGCAGGGTTGAGTGACATGTTTCATCCTTTAATTATGCATCGTCAGATGAGAGATATATTTATTCTTATTTCTATTATGCTTTTCCTCTTGGGTCCCGGCATTGGGGGCATTTCGTCGGTTATATATGGTCAGAGTGTGGAAGACCGGGTTCGGTCGATGGTGGAGGAACGTTATTCGGGGGAGTCTTCGAATGAGGCGGTGGCTTATGGGGAGGCTTTGCGGTGGCTGGCGGAACACCCGGTCAATGTGAATCGGGCCCCGGTCGACCGACTGGCCCGCCTGCCGGGATTGAATCTTTCACAGGCGCAAAATATCGTCGAATGGCGCAGCGGGGAGCTCCCTTTCGCTTCGATCGATGAACTGTCGCGCGTGCCCGGAATCGGCCCGGGGAGCGTCGATCGGTTGCGCCTGTTTGCGACAGTAGGCGATAAGCAAACCCTGTCGCGGCGACTCCGGCGCACCCCGCGATACTGGCTGGAACAGGATGAGCTGACGTTTTACGCACGGCTTCGCCTGCAGCCCGAAAAACGGGCCGGATACCTGCGGGACGACGAATCCGGGTACCGGGGCGATCGATTTCAATACTATCAACGCCTGCGCTATCGCAGTGCTCACCTGGATATGAATCTGACCAGCCAAAAAGACGCCGGCGAACCGTGGCAAAGGTCGGTAGTCCAGGATCACGCGAGCGGATATGTTGAAATCCGTGAAGTCGGCCGCCTTCGCGAGTTGGCTATCGGACATTTTGAAGTGAATGCGGGTGAGGGGCTCCTTTTAGGCGGGGGATCTCTTCTGGGCAAGGGACGAAACGTTCTTGACGCCCCGGTCAAAAATCACTCGGGCGGCGTCAAGGCTTTTGGATCGAGCCGCGAAAGCGGGTACTTCCGGGGCATCGGAGGCACCGTGCTGCTGGGGGGAAGCCGACAAGCTTCGTTATCGCTCTGGGGTTCCCGCCGCCGGCTGGATGCGAGCGTCGTGGGCGGCGACACCGTCCGGTATTCGACCGAAACCGGTTATCATCGAACCGCGACCGAGATCGGGAAAATAGGCCGCCTGGGCCGCCGAAGTGCCGGCGGCATATTGGAGGTGCAGCACGAATACGGCACAGCGGGTATAGCCGGATATATGGCAGCGTATGACTGTCCCGTCCAGGCATCGGGCCGGGGAGGAAACAATCCCCTGCTCCCCGGCACCCGGCAAGGATTCAGTTTGCATCACCGGACGGTCATACAAAACTGGCAGGCCTTCGGAGAGTGGACCGTAAATCGGCAGGGCAACCAGGGATGGGTGCACGGCATTCGCCACGCTTTAAGCGACCAAAGTGCATTGGTGGCGGCTTATCGTCATTACAGTGTAGGGTATTCCTCCCTCTTCGGGGGAGGATTCGGGGAGTCGCCCGGCGACGCCGAGCGCGGGGGATATCTCGGGATTCAGCATCGAATTTCGGATGCCGTGTCCGTTAGCGGTTATGTAGATCAGTATCGGTTTCGGACTCCAAGATACGGCGACAGCCGTCCCAGTCGGGGCTACGACTGGCTGTTGTCGGTTGTACTGGAAACGGATAGTGGATGGGGCGGATATGCGCAGTTGAAGGGGGAGCGGCAGCGGGAGGAAGTTGACGGCTTTGATCCGCGCGGCCGGCTGGTGCGCACTAAGCAGGCACGCCCGCGCCATAGTTTGAGGCTGCATGCCGAACGACAGGTAGATGCTGATGTACGGCTTCGGTTTCGTGTGGAGGCCGCGCGGGTCCGTCCGCCGCTGGAAAAGGCACAATACGGAATGCTGCTCTACCAGGACCTGCGATGGCGTCCCCTGCCCTGGCTGCAGATCGATGCCCGCTTTACCCTGTTCGACACCGACGACTATCCCTCGCGGGTCTACCAGTTTGAAAACGATCTGCTCTACGTCATGACCAACAAGATGCTCCACGGCAGAGGACGGCGGACTTATCTGCTGCTTAACCTGGAGCCGAATCCCTGGCTCGAGATGTGGATCAAATACGGCGCGACCCGATATGACGGGCAAGTAAGTATCGGGAGCGGACTTAGCCGGATCGAGGGGAATCGTCAGTCGAAAATCGGATTTCAGATGCGAATAAGGATATAACCATCCGACGGGGTCAGATGGCTATAGTTCGAAGCTCGAAGGGGGAAGCTGGAAGGTATTCAGAGGGGATATTATGGTTCGTATATTGGTTTTCAATCTGG
The DNA here is from genome assembly GCA_913057825.1 of uncultured Balneolaceae bacterium. GTDB lineage: Bacteria > Bacteroidota > Rhodothermia > Balneolales > Balneolaceae > CAJXOW01. The sequence goes on from CAJXOW010000057.1 coordinate 10,782, forward strand.
ACTTTTTTATGGGTTGACGGGTAATTAATGGAGACCTTTGGAAAACCGGGGGATCCTCTTTTTTCTTTATTATCAACTTCATAATAGCTTGCAGAGGAAGAGAAGCAACCACTGCATAGGCTTATGCTGACGGATTGTTCGCGGGCTTCGTTTTCCTGCCGGATTGGTCTTGAGGGGAATTTTTTGCAGCCGGATTATACCCGCGCTTCAATTTTGTATTATGGGTTCAAGTTGGTTTATTTACTCAGTTGAGTTTAATTTAGTTAGTTGTAATTGATTTGAGGTGAATCCTTTTTGAAGAACGCCGGGGGTAAGGATTTGAGGTGATTGCTGCTATATTTGTGGTATAAAGGGAGTGGAATTTCCAGGGGATTTCCTTCTATTTATGATGCAACCCGGGCGTGTTGACTTTTAATGCGGTGTTGGGAGGAGTTTCTTATTTTATAGCAGCCTGTATTTTTCTAGGGGCATTTTTATGAGCTTACTTTTCAGAGGGCTTTTGCTATTTGGGGGCTTTCTTATGGGCTTGCTTTTTAGAGGCTTTTTACTTTTTGGGATCTCTACTATTTGTGGGGCTTTTGCTATTTGGGATTTTTTAATTTTTTGGATCTTTTTTAAGGGCATTTACCTTTTGGGACCTATTTAAAGTCATTTGCTTTTTGGGTCCTCCCCCTTTCCCCCTCCAAAGGGGGAGACTTTTTACCTCGATAGCCAACAAATTCCCCCTTTAGAGGAAGGACTATTCAGGAAAAAATGATTAAAACCAAAATTCTTGAAACATGAAACGATCTGTTCGATTTTTACTGGCTTCGCTGCTTGTTTGCAGTTTGCCATTCAGCGGTTTTGCGCAAGATTATGAATATACCCCATCCCCTGAGCACCTGGAGCAAGCCCGAGAGATTCTTGAAGAGGTACCATTGATCGACGGTCACAACGACACCCCGTGGCAGTTCAGGGCACGAGCTGATTATAGTTTCAGTGACCTGAGCTTTCTGAAAACGGATACGCTAAATCGTCCGATGCACACGGATATCACCCGCCTCAAAGATGGTGGAGTCGGCGGACAGTTCTGGTCGGTCTTTGTCCCGACAGGTTTTAGTCCCAACAAAGCCATCCGGGCAACCTTTGAACAGATTGATTTTGTCCACCGCATGGCAAGCCGGTATCCTGAAACCTTTGAAATTGCCCGAACGTCCGGGGATATCGGACGTATTCACAAGGAAGGAAAAATAGCTTCACTTATAGGGGCCGAAGGCGGACATTCGATCGGTAATTCACTTGGCGTGCTGCGTGAGTTTTTCCGGTCGGGCGTTCGATATATGACGCTTACCCACGCCGATAATACCGACTGGGCGGATTCTGCGACGGATCAACCGGAGCACGGCGGACTGACAGAGTTCGGACGGAAGATTATCCGCGAAATGAACCGTCTCGGAATGTTAATCGACCTTTCCCACGTGAGCGTCGAGACCATGGAAGATGCACTTCAAATTTCCAAAGCACCGGTGATTTTTTCTCATTCCTCGGCCCGACAAGTAACTCAGCATGTACGAAACGTACCCGACTCCGTACTGAATATGGTCGAAAAAAATGGCGGAGTTGTCATGGTCACTTATGTCACTTCCTACGTTTCCGAGGAGGTTAGACAATACAAGGCTAAATTGAGCGGCAAGCGAAAAACGCTGCGCATGCTATATTCCGATCGGCCGAAGAAAGTCGAAAGAAAGCTTGAAGCCTGGAAAGAAAAACATCCGCAGCCCAGGGCACACCTGGAAGATGTAGCCGACCATATCGATTACATCAAAAACCGGATCGGTGTGGAGCATGTAGGAATCGGGGCCGATTACGACGGAACCAGTCCCCTGCCGGTGGGGCTTTCTGACGTCTCAACGTATCCAAACCTGATAGCCGAATTGTTGGAACGCGGCTACAGCGAAAAAGAGATCAAGCAGATTGCAGGTGAAAATATCCTCCGGGTTATGCGAAAAGCCGAACAGGTTTCCGAAGAGCTGAGCCAAAAAGAAACACCGGCAACGCAGGAGATATAAGCCAAAAAAGCTCTGCTTTTTTGGCGCTCCGGGTTCCATGCTCCACGGGTATTCGAGCTTGTATTTTGATTGAAGTACATTGACTGGATTACTGCTCACTTTTAAAAATTTTTCGACATTTCAGTTATAATGTTTGAAATTACGGGAGCGGGATTGATAGTAATTAGCTAATATTGGTTAGCTGATATAATAGGCAACTTCATTAAAACGATATTCGGTACAAGGGAGAAAACGGACTCTCGATTTAAAGGCCGGGAAGAGCATTATTTAATTTTACCTTCTTTCAACATCCAATAATTTTTAAATCTTAAATTTCTAATCCAACTTGAGCGACAGCGAAAGTTGCGGGGATCTATTACTTATGGGACAGAATACAACTGCGAAGGGATTATCTTTTGAACTATCGGAAGACCAACAGCTTATCCGGGATACCGTTCGGGAGTTTGTTGAACGGCATGTGGCCCCGGGGGTGATTGAGCGGGATCAGCAGAAGGAGTTTCCGCATGAGATTATTGAAATGCTTGCTGATCAGCAATTGCTCGGAATGGTTTATGAGGAGCAGTATGGCGGAGGAGATGTTGACTATATCAGCTACATGCTGGCTTTGGAGGAAATTGCCCGCTGGGACGCGTCGCTCGCTTTAACGGTGGGATCGCACACCTCCCTCTGTGCCGGACACATCGATCTGGCGGCCACCCATGAACAAAAAATGGAGTTTCTCAAACCGCTGGCTTCCGGCGAAAAGCTGGGGGGATGGTGTCTGACAGAGGCCGGATCGGGCAGTGATGCCTCCGGCATGAAAACCACCGCCCAAAAAGAGGGCAAACACTGGATCATCAACGGTTCCAAAATGTTTATCACCCAGGGTACGGTCGGTTCGCTTTACCTCGTCCTTGCCAAAACCGATCCCGATGCCGGTAAAGACGGCATCAGCGCATTCGTGGTCGAGCGTGAACGCGAAGGCGTAACGCCCGGCAAAAAAATCAGCAAGCTGGGGATGAACAGTTCCGACACGTCCGAAGTGAATTTTGAAAACGTCAAGGTGCCCGAATTCAACCAGGTCGGAAAGTTGAACGAGGGATTCAAGGACGCGCTGCGTATTCTCGACGGCGGACGTATTGGCATCGGAGCTATGGCCGTTGGCATTGCGCGCGGAGCGCTGGAGGAATCGCTCAAGTATGCCCGGGAGCGCAAGCAGTTTGGCCGACCGATCGGCGACTTCCAGGCCATCGAACACAAACTGTCGGACATCGCCACCAACGTCGAAGCGGCCCGGCTCATGGTGCTGCGCGCCGCCTGGAAAAAACAGCGTGGCGAATCGTTCAGCCAGGAAGCCTCGATGGCCAAACTATTCGCCTCCGAAAAAGCCACGGAGGCTGCCCTGGAAGCGATCCAGATTCACGGGGGGTACGGCTACACAACCGAATATCACGTCGAACGCTTTCTCCGCGACGCTAAGCTCCTGGAAATCGGCGAAGGCACCAACGAAATCCAACGCATGATTATCGCTCGTAACCTCAAGAAGAATACTTGATATACGCGTTGGGTGCCCCGGCTGCTCAGCACACCCGCTTGCAGTAAAAATTTTAACTTAAGGCGTTTCGAGGAAGTATTCCATTTCGTTAAGCAGTCATATTTTTTCCGGTATTAATGATCACTTTGTTCAGAAAATTTTTTCTGCAAGCGGGTGTGCTGAGCGGCCTGAAACGTTAACACCATCTCTTGATTCTTTTTTTGATATTTCGTGCATCTTGCTCGATTTGAAGCGGATTTTATTCGCGGATCTGTCTTTGGTCGAAATGTATTGAATTCACCTAGCCCGGATTTCACTTCGTGGGTGACGCTCCGCTCTGAGCGCTAACGCGGGTAACGCTTCGCTCAATGCACTAGGTGGAAGATCGCTTCGATCGGTGCTCACAAGAAAAATTTTTGAATTGTCACATTGCTTTAATGCCGGGTATTATCTTCAACAATTAAATGTAATATTTGAAACCCTCTGTCCCAACGCAGCGCTCCGAGCGAAACGATTCCCACGAAGTGAAATCCGGGCTAATTGAATAATGAGATAGCATTTTCGGGTAAATATTTTCAAATTACTATTCGGAAGTTTTATAAGTACAATTAGTTTTTAACCGGATTACCAGAGCAAATTGATCGAATACATCGGAGAGACACGCGGCTGCGGGAAACAATTTTCTGAACAAGATGGTCGTGAATACCACAAGAATTTAGACTGTTTTACAAACAGGAATGCTTCCCGAAAACGCGTTATGTTAAAATTTTTCCCGCAGCCGCGTGTCTCTCCGGGCAACGAACTTTACGATTTTTAATCAAGGAGAAAAACCATGAGCACATTTGACATAGACGATCCGTTGCGGTTTGAAGAGCAGCTTTCCGAGGATGATCGAATGATTATGGAGTCTGCGCGGGAGTATGCGCAGGAACATCTGGAACCGCGGGCGGTGAAGGGAAACCAGGAAGAGTATTTTGATCCGTCGATTCCCGGCGAGCTGGCCGAATTGGGTCTGCTGGGATCGTTTGTCGATCCCAAATACGGCGGATCCGGTGCCAGCCAGACCGCCTACGGCCTTATTGCACGTGAAGTTGAACGCGTCGATTCCGGATACCGGTCGTTCATGTCGGTTCAATCGTCGCTCGTGATGCATCCCATCGCCAAATTCGGCACGGAAGAACAAAAACAGAAGTACCTTCCCAAACTGTCCAACGCTGAATTGATCGGATGTTTCGGCCTGACCGAACCCGACCACGGGTCGGATCCCGGTTCGTTGGAGACGGTCGCCCTCAAAACCGATGGCGGGTGGCGGATCACCGGAAACAAAATGTGGATCACCAACTCTCCCATCGCTGATATCGCGATCGTCTGGGCCAAAGCAAAAGAAAATAAAGACGAGGAGGGGACCATCCGGGGTTTTATCGTCGAAGCCGATGCCAAAGGCTACAGCGCCCCCAAAACCAAAGGGAAGATGTCGCTCCGCGCATCGGAAACGGGCGAGATCAATCTGGAAGAGGTGTTCGTCCCCGACGAAAATGTTTTCCCGGAGGTAACGGGACTCAAGGGACCTTTTTCGTGCCTCAACAGTGCCCGTTACGGTATTGCCTGGGGAACCGTGGGAGCGGCGGAGTTTTGCTACCGGAAATCTCGTCAGTATGCCCTGGAACGCAAACAGTTTGGCCAACCCATCGGATCCACCCAGCTGGTTCAAACCAAACTTGCCAACATGCTGACCGACATCACGGCCATGCAGCAATTGGTATTACGACTCGGTCAACTCCGCGACCGCGGCGAGGACCATCCCTCCATGATCTCCCTGGCCAAGCGCAATAACAGCATGAAAGCCCTCGAAATTGCCCGCACCGCCCGCGATATTCATGGCGGAAACGGCATCATGGGCGAATACCGGGTCATCCATCACCTGATGAATCTCGAGACCGTCATCACCTACGAAGGCACCCACGATATCCACGGACTCATTCTCGGACGAGAAATAACGGGGGAACAAGCGTTTACATAATTCAAGAGCGGATACGCTCTTGAATTATGTAGCTCGAGGCTGGAGGCTTGAAGCTCGAGGTAAATACAGGGATGGCATTCTTGTTAAAAGCCCTGTTACAAGGGCCAATGCGTGAGTTTTCAAAACCAAAATAATGAATGTATGTCTATGAGCAGAATAGCAGCCTAGTTTGGCCTCGAGCCTCCAGCCTCGAGCCTCGAGCTCTCAATATTCGCCTCCAGAACCATATCACCTACGGTAATCTCATCAACGGCGTCCATCCCTTCCACCACTACCCCAAATCTTGTATAGTTGCCGTTGAGATGGGGTTTCCATTGGTGCATGATGAAATACTGGCTGCCTTCAGTGTCGATGCCGGCGCTTGCGATGCCGACGCTTCCGCGGTGGTAATGCAGTTCTGAGGGCTCGGTCGGAATCGTAAATGATGGTCCGCCGAAACCGTCGCCTCGTTCGATGTCGCCGCCCTGGACAACAAAGTTCGGTACGACCCGATGAAAAGCAACACTGTCATAGGCTCCCGCGCGCGTCAAGCTGTCAATGGCACTGACGGTAAAGGGAGCTCGCAGCGGATCCAAGCGTATCCGAATCGTATCATCCTTCATCCGCAGAGTCCATCTCGGGTTCGGACCCAGCTCCGCCAGGCGATCCCAGTCGGGTACTCTAAATTTTTTAATCGAGGTGATTGAATCTCCGGTATCTTGCAAGATCTCCCATCCCATCTCTTTCAAACTGCGGTTCAGGGAAGCACTTCCCAGGCTGGCGAGCGAATCGATCACTCCCCTGCCCTGCTGCTTATACCGATCATAAATCACTTCGGTAAGTGCCTGAAAGACCTCAATATCCCCCGGTAATTTAAAATCCTCAAGCGTCTGCCGTATCCTGTTCAATCCTTCATCCCCCAACAGTAGACCATCACTCATTAAGGAGGATATTTCGTAGACCGTCCCGCGATCGCCCGTTTGCATCGCCGCGGACATCAATGAACGCACCCGGGATATCAGCCTATCGGACCGATCCGTCTCGTCCAGTCCCTCCCAAAAGTCAACCAGTTCTCTTGCTGCAAACGTGGACGTAAGCGAATTCCCGGACTGCAGCAGACTGTCGATTTGATCCAGGTAATCTCCGCGATTCGACCACTGGCGTTTCACATCCAAATAAACCGGCAAGAGGTACATATTTTCCCGGCGCAGGCTATCGAGTCGGTCAACATAATGATCAATTGAATCCCGCTCAGGTACTTCAATATTGACAAACGTCTTTAAAGCCTCCCCCCACACTTGGCCCGACACAGAAGGATCCTGCAGCAGCGAAAATTTAACGGCGGGATATGCGGACTCTATCAGTTCGGGGCTTGATCTTAAATTATCCAGTGTAACACTTACAACCCGGGGATTGAAATGCTCGAGCAGCTTATTGGTCAGCCGAACACTGGTTGAATCGACCGAAGACTGTCCCACGAGATTCGAGAGCTCAATCGCCAGTTGCACGTCCATCGAATCGACGGCAGCCCCGGCAAATTGCTGCATGATAACCTCCGGGTAGCTTTGTCCCAGGATCTTAACCAGATACTGGTCAAGATCCGGCTCTCTTCCCACCCCATATACCCGCCAGAGGCGGAACAAATTCTGTCGAATTTCCGGCGAGAATATAGTGGTATCGGCACGATAAGCCCCATATAGATACGCTCTTGCCGTATGAACATTTCCCGAAGTGAACGCTGTTTGAATAACTTTGAACTGCTCGCTGTTCGTCAGCCCATGCTCACGCGACAACCGGCCAATGGCGAGCGCGGTCTCAAACGCATGCTCCGTCCCCCGCACTTTATCGATATGATCAATTAAAAATCGAAGCGAATGGTGATCCCCCTGTTTTCCCAACACCCGGCTGATACCGCCCCGCAGATGCTCCCCCTCCCCCCATCGCTGCTCCAGGATCCGTCTCAAATCTTTATTTAACTCGAAGTGCGAGAGGACAAACCATGCCACGGGAGTATTCGAGGATTCTGCTTCCAGTTCCATTTGATAGATATCCGATACCTCCGCATGCATCAATCCCCGCCACGCTTGATGTCGAATAGCGGGAACCTCATGCTGCAGCCACGGCCAGAGGCTATCAGCCGAACGCGAGGCAATATCACGGTAAAGCGCCGGATAATAGGTCAGCAGACTGTCGTAGGAAACAGAATCGGTCTGAACCGAATCGATGCTTGCCGGATCAACCGAGGCCGAATCCTGCGCCCGGCTATTGGATGCAGAAAGACATAGCAATCCGCCGACCAGGAATACATACAAACCCGTAATACAGCATGCCCGTTTAATAAATTGTACCTCTAATCCCATAATATTTTTCAAATAATATGTTGAAATTGCCACCGACAGTTATTTAATTGTACATGTATTGTACATAATTGAAGCTTCAGTTCATGTGTATTGCTGGTATTTGGGGTGTTTAGCCATATCAGCACAACGATTTAGTATTCATGAAGCTGGAAGCTCGAGGCTCGAAGCCCGGTCGCTACCGAGATTTGAGCTGACATCCTTTAATCTATTCTTTTTATCGATGGTTTTAAAGCTTAAAAATTAAGTTGAACGAATCACACTAAATTGACGGCACACCATAAATTGATGAAAGAGATCGGGGAGGTATCATGGATCGAGCTCAGTTGACACGAAAGCAGCAGGAGTTTTTTGATTACATTGTTGAGTACAAGGAAGAGCACAACGTTTGGCCCACCTATCGGGAAATTGCCGACGCATTTGGTTACAAGTCGCCGAACAGCGTCACCCAGAATATTCAATCACTGCTGAAAAAGGGATATCTGATCAAAACCGAAGAAGGGGGATACGATCTGCCGCCCAACGTCAAACGGGAATACACCGATGCCGAAATGGATGGCGGCATCCCCGTGCACGGCATCATCGCCGCCGGCGGATTGCAGGAAGCCGTGGAAGCGGATCTCGGTACCATCGGGATGGAAACGCTCTTTCCCAAAATAGATCAGATGTTCGCCCTGCGGGTGGCCGGCAACAGCATGAAAGACGCGGGAATACAAGACGGCGACTTTGTTCTCTTAATGGATTCAGACGTGAAAAACGGGGATATTGGGGCCGTACTCTACGACGGAGAAACCAGCCTCAAGCGGATCTATCACGACGAAGACGGCCTCCGCCTCGAACCCGCCAACGAAAAATACGACGATATCGAAGTCAAACCCGACGTCTTCGAAGAAGTGAGAGTACTAGGTAAATACGTCGGACACGTGAACAAGAATGGAATTCACAAGAAATTTTGACCCTCGCTTCACTCGGGGATTAGAAATTTAAGAATTAAAATTATGGCTGTTAGGATATTGTAGTTTTGAAACTTGTCGGCACCGGTTTTTTGGTTATGGAATCAGTAATACAGATTAATATTTTCATTTCCGCTGCTGCGACTTAAGATTTCTATTACCAGCGGAGACGTCCATAATTTTAAATCTTAAATTTCTAATCCCTGGTCTCCAGATACAAATTCCCGCCTTTGCGGGCTTCGTGGAGTTGTGAGTCCTGGATCCACGCACGTCCGCCGTCGCGCTGCAGGCGCTTTTTATTCTTGTACTTGAAAGCCTGCTGATGAAGATCGGGTAGTTCGCTTCTTTTCGACATTTCTTCGTTCTTGTCGGCTTGTTCCTCGCTCATCCTGTTATCCTGATTATTGTTAATCTTTGCAATTTCACCGGAGCTAAATGCATCCTCCAGCCATTGGAATATAGCCGATTTATCTCCCCCACTTCAACAAATAATTCGGGAACCCGCAGAAAACTCAGCTAATGAACAAAACGTACATACCTGGATCCAAATAAGAGGTGGTCGGTAAAGTGGGCGGCGGTTCCGAAGCATAATAATTTTCTGGGTATCAAGCTGTAAAAATGAGGAACGGTTTGTAGGATCTTGTGCCATTCATCGTCCTCAAACGAAGAAAAGTATACGAGCAAGGAACCGCCGCCCGCTTTACCGAATACCTCTTATTTAACCTATTCCGGCACTAACACGAAAGCCCGCAATGCTTCGAGCCTCGAGCCTCGAGCTGCGACAAATCGTTTGCCCAAACGATTTGTCGCCTAACCCTTGTTATTTTTCGTTGAAGCGGTTATATTTGCAGACTTGCAAGTTAAGGTCGTGAGCGTGTACCCAGCATCAAATTTTTTAACACTTAAATCTGTCAGTAATCAGGATGTACGCAATAGTTGAAATTGGTGGTCACCAGTACCGAGTATCCGAAGATGACGTTATATATGTAGATCGTCTTTCCGAAGAAGAAGATGAAACCGTAACTTTTGACCGTGTTTTGATGGTCAATGACGACGGCGACGTCAAAGTCGGGAAGCCGGTGTTGGATGATGCCACCGTAGAAGCGACGCTGTTGGATAATCTGAAAGACGACAAGGTCATTGTCTTCAAAAAGAAAGCGAAGAAAGGATATCGCGTAAAACGGGGACACCGGCAGCGCTTATCACAGATTCGCATCAACAGTATTACTGCAAACTAATGACGCAACTTTTTCGTTAAGTCATTGGATTTGCTGATGGAAACTTCCATTGAGTATCCCAAAACTAATTCAGAATTTTCAAGATTCTATAGTTCGTTATGGCACATAAGAAAGGTCAAGGTTCAACACAAAACGTACGAGATTCGGAGTCAAAACGGCTTGGCGTCAAAAAGTATGGCGGAGAGTCAGTCCGTCCCGGAAATATCATTGTGCGCCAACGCGGAACCAAGTTCCACCCCGGCGAAAATGTAGGACGGGGCAAGGATGATACCCTGTTTGCGAAAGCTGAAGGTAAAGTGAGCTTTCACTATCGTTCCGGCGGACGTAAATACGTAAGCGTCGAATCCGCCTGATGCAGCCTGTATAATCCGTCATTCCTCGGTCGGATCAACCATCTTACTCGAGCTGTATCCCGATATCGATTAGCGACATTTCAGCTTACGATTTTTTATATGAACCTCAGTGCATTAAAGCGCTGAGGTTTTTTTATTGGGAGACCCCGGCAAAGTCGGGTCCACGCGCCAAGCCTTCGCACCCGTGGAAGAAGCGGGCGGCGGTTCCGAAGCATAATAATTTTCCGGGTAGCCGGCAGTAATAACGATATTCATATAATGGTTCTAACCCACTCAATGCCGGTAAAAGAGGAAAAGTATACGAGCAAGGAACCGCCGC